>CALFBG010000111.1 GCA_937951685.1 uncultured Saprospiraceae bacterium
TAAGTAGGTTTACCAAATAGATTGGTGATTTTGACGGAAGAAAATTTTGCTTCAATCGAGGCGAAAAATGCAGGAAACCTATTGGTTTTCAAGGCTTTTTAACGAAGCGTGAAATAAAATTTACTCGTCATAAATTAGTGAATTTATTAGGTAAACCTACTTATATGCTTATGAGCCTTAAAACAAGCCGAAAAAATGGAGTATTTAGTAACTATTTCATTTTTTGGGAGTATCCTTTGGTAGGAGTTATTTTAAAGTAGATCTAATCTTTACAACTGCCTGACCCGCAGATAGCTTTGGTTTTTTAACATCATTTTAAAATAATTTCGTAAAGAAATTCGGATACAATAACCCTAAGCAAAAGAAAAATCTTCTTTACTACTATTAGTGAGCAGTTAGGCTAAGATAGAAGTTTTTTTAAATAACTTTTTGAGGGCCTGCTTCAACAAAAAATGAATACCCAATGAAAACTTTTGTCTGCCTGTTGTGCTTACAAGTACTCTCCTATACTTACTTGTCGGCACAAAAACTTGATCCACTCAAAAAACAACTAAGAGTTATCCGTCAAGAGGCCTCCATCAAACTCGATGGAAGATTAGAGGAACCAGACTGGCAACGCGCTACCGCCAGTTCTGACTTTATAGAATATGCGCCCAGTCCAGGCACAACACCTAGCCAAAAATCGGAAGTAAAAGTGATTTACAGTAATACTGCGATTTACATTGGTGCGATGTTACACGATACACATCCAGATAGTATTTTGCAAGAAATGACAGAGCGAGATAATTTTGGGAATACAGATTGGTTTGGAATCGTGATTGATGCTTATCAGGATGGTATTAATGGCGTTGGTTTTTTTATTACGCCGGCAGGAATTCAATTTGACACCAAATATTCAGCATTGGATGGGAATAATAATGGAACTATTAATGGTGGAGATAAAAACTGGGATGCGGTATGGAATGGTGTTACTAAAATTACGGATGAGGGTTGGATTGTAGAGATGGAAATTCCTTACTCCGCCATTCGATTTCCCAAGCTCGTTGACCAAATTTGGAATGTAAATTTTGGTAGAGTGATTCGGCGTAATCGCGAAGAAAACTACTGGAATCCAGTTGATCCAGAATTGAATGGTTTTGTCAACCAAGCAGGACAAATTTTGGGGATTAGTAATATTGAATCTCCGGTGCGATTATCGGCGACTCCTTTCGTCGCAACTTACCTAGAAAATTATCACGACCCAGAAGAAGATCCGATCAACACTTTATCGCGATCCATTAGTGGCGGGATGGACGTGAAGTATGGCATTAATGACGCCTTTACCTTGGATATGACCTTGATTCCAGATTTCGGAGAAGCACAGTCCGATAATCAAGTTTTAAATCTCTCTCCATTTGAAGTAAGGTTCGACGAGAATCGACAATTCTTTACCGAAGGTACCGAGTTATTTAATAAAGGCGGTCTTTTTTACTCTCGAAGAGTTGGGGGACGACCGATCGGTTATAGAGACGCTTTTGATGAAGTAGATGAAGAAAATGGAGAAGTGCTCCTTGAGAATCCCGGGGAATCACAATTATACAACGCGACAAAAGTCTCTGGGCGAACGAGTAAAGGACTTGGGCTAGGTGTTTTTAACGCTACGGCGAAGCGAACGGTCGCAAAAATTAAAGACAAGGAAGGAGAAGTTCGGGAGTTTGAAACGAGCCCACTAACGAACTACAATGTTTTTGTACTGGACCAAAACTTGAAGAATAACTCTTTCGTCACCTTGATTAATACCAACGTCACGCGAAGCGGAGCAGCCTACGATGCCAATGTAACGGGAACCGAGTTTTCGCTGCGTAATAAAGCCAATTCCTATCAAGTTAGCGGCGGTGGAGCGGTAAGCCAAAAGTATCGTCCAGCAGAGACGGAACTCGGACATCGTTGGCAACTCAATTTTAATAAAACGAGTGGTAAATTCCAATGGGGAACGGGACTCTACGAAGAAAGTGATACTTATGATCCCAACGACCTCGGTTTCTTGGGGAGCAATAACGAACGAGAAATTTGGGCGAATATGCGTTATAATATTTATAAGCCTTTTGGGAATTTTAATAGCGCCGGGGGAGGAATGTTTATTCATTATACCCAACTCTATAATCCAAGTACTTTTACAGCTTTAGGGATTAATGCTTGGGCTTGGGCTGGCACCAAAAAATTCCTCAACTTTGGTGGAGGTACTTACATTCGACCGATGGAAACTTTTGATTACTTTGATACGCGAACGGATGGAAGATATTATCGCTCTCCTCGATTTGCTAACTTTTGGGTATGGCTTTCTACGGACTATCGCAAGCGTTTGGCCTTTGATATTAACCTGGAAACACATCTGAATGAAGAAGCGGGGCGGCGGCGCTACGAAGTAAATGTTGAACCTCGTTTTCGCGTGAGTGATAGAATGTTGTTGCAGTGGGAAACTTCGGTGAATCTGAGTAAACGGGAAGTAGGCTTCGTGGATAAAGATGAAGAAGAAGAGATTATTTTTGGTCGGAGAGATCGAACAACGGTAGAAAATACCTTCCAAACGCGCTACGTATTTAGTAATAAAATGACCTTGAGTTTCCGGCTTCGACATTATTGGTCGAATGCAACTTATGCCTCGATGCATCGCTTAGGGGAGGATGGAAATCTATACGATACGGGCTACAATTCCTTTAGTGATAATAGCTTCAACTCTTTTAATATCGACATGATTTACCGCTGGCGATTTGCGCCCGGAAGTGATATTTTTATTATTTGGAAAAATAGTATTTCTCGCTGGACCGACGAAATCGCACAATTAGAATATGATTATAATCGAAGCGTTCGCTCACTGACCGATATTCCACAAACCAATAATCTTTCCATAAAAATAATTTACTTTTTAGATTACCTAGATTTTAAGAAAAAAAGTTCGTAGGGCTTGGAAAGCATAGTGTGTTGTTCAGCTTTAGACGTTCTTTTGTCTGAAGTAATTGCTCAAAGAAAGTGCCTAATAGTAGTAGTAGAATCGGTCTTAGTTTTGATCCTGCGTGGAATCATCCTGCTAAGATCGATTTTTTGTAGAAGAGACTTTGGTGCTAAAGGAATTCATTTGGACAGCAGAAACCTCCACCAACTAAAATCATTTAGCGTCGAGACTTGCTTTATGCGAACTTTATACAAAAATAATTTTTTAGTGCAAAGTCTAACTACTGGACGAAATTTACTAAATACACGCTAACAAAGGCACATTTAAAAAGCAACTTCTTACGGTATTAGCGCTACAAAAACTTTAATTGTGTTCAATTCTTTGGTATTCTGTATTTTTCTTTTCAAATTGCTAATTGAATACTTCTTTTTTGTAAAAGTACCAATAGCATTTAATGACAATTCAATCTTGTCTTAGCACATCGTAAATTAAGTATTATTATTTATTATACCGTGTACTGCGTACTAAAGAAGCCGTGTTCTAGCAGGACTAGAACTGAGACTAAAACGCCACTTTCGTATTGTTTCGAATTCTTTCCTTGCACTTTTGACAAGTAGTCGTAAGTATCCTAACTTCAAAGTTTGACGAAGGGCTTGTTTTCCTGTTTCAGTTCTGCTTAACCCTGAAATTGCCAAAGAACTAAAATTTGTATTGCGCTATGTATCAATTGCCCAACCAGAAAATTATAGATTTAGTAGAGGCTGCGAAGACTCCTTCCATCAGTATAAGCCCTTCCAAAGAATGGATGCTACTTTTATCTCCGGCAGTTTTTCCATCGGTGGAAGAACTGGCTCAAAAAGAATACCGTTTGGCGGGGTTAAGGATAAATCCTCAAACGAATGGACCTAGCCGTGCAAATTACTACGAAAGCTGTTCGTTGTTGCGGGTGACCGATCAAAAACGATTTGAGATCAAAGGCTTAACGGGAGCACTGAAAATAAATAATATTCAGTGGGCACCCGATAGTCATAAAATTGCCTTTACACGGACCAGCATAACGGGAATTTCACTCTGGCAAATTGACCTGTCGAACTTCGAAGCACAAGCTATTTCTGATACGACGATCAATGATGTAATGCCTGGATATCCTTATAAATGGTTGCCGGATTCCAAACGGATTATTTTCAAAGCGATTGATGTTACACGTGGCGAGTTACCGACCCAAGCGCGAGGACCAGAAGGACCCGTGATCAAAGAAAGTGCGGCAAAAGTAGCTCCCGTAAGAACTTACCAAGACTTGCTAAAAAATACCTACGACAAATTACTCTTCGAATATTACACGAGTGCCCAGTTGAAAATACTGGATAGTTACACACACGAAATTAACGATTTTGCGGAAGCAGGAATGATTCAAAGTTTTGATCCTGCGCCGGGCGGAGCATATGTATTCGTCCAATACCTACAAAAGCCATTTTCTTACGTGGTGCCTTACACCCGCTTTCCCTTTGTAGCCTTAGTGTACGATATTCAAGGGAAAAAAATACGCGAAGTGGCAAAGGTTGATTTAGCAGAGCACGTACCTAACAAGTTTGGTGCCGTAAGAAAAGGAGGGCGCGCCTTTCAGTGGCGTGCAGATGTCGCAGCCAGTTTGTACTGGGTAGAAACACAAGATGGTGGTGATCCTAAAAAAGAAGTCGCCGCGCGCGATATTCTATATCATTTATCTGCACCTTTTCTTGGAACGGCAGCAACTAGTCTAGCTTTTCAATTGAGATACGGAGGTATTCACTGGGGAAATGATGACGTTGCAATTAGTTACGAATGGACTTGGGAAAACAGAAGGATGGTGACAAAGCTCTGGTCACCAAAAGCAACGCAGCAAAAAGCGATCACTTTATTTGATCTATCTTGGGAAAATGAATACGATAGTCCCGGCGGATTTGCGTTCAAACGCAATCAATTTGGTCGGAATATTTTAGCGCTTAATGCGACGGGGGAAAAAGTATTACTTTTTGGGAAAGGAGCTTCTTCCGAAGGAAATCGACCTTTTATTGACGAACTTAACGTTAAGCATCAAAAACTAACGCGACTCTGGCGTTCGCAAGCGCCTTTCTACGAACAAGCCGTGGCGGTAATAGACGTTGATCAAAAAATATTTTTAGTAAAAAAAGAAACGACGGAATCGCCCGCTAATTTTTTCATTAAAAACTTAACTGAAAATTCCATACAACAACTAACGCAGTTTGAAAACCCGTATGCGAAACTGTTGAAAGTAAAGAAGCAATTGCTCCGTTACGAACGAGCAGATGGCGTTGAGTTGTCGGGGACTTTATACCTTCCTGCAAATTATGATTCAAAGAAAGATGGTCGTTTACCCGTTTTGATGTGGGCGTATCCCAAAGAATTTAAAAGTAGAGCGGCGGCGAGTCAACTCAAAGCTTCTCCGTACGAGTTTATGCGCTTTGGCTGGAGTACGCCTTTGTTTTGGGTGACACAAGGTTATGCTATTTTTGATGATTTTAGTGTGCCAGTCATTGGGGAGGAGGAGAAAGAACCCAACGAGGAATTTATTAGTCAATTGGTTGCAGGAGCGGAAGCGGCAATCAATGTTTTGGTAAAGATGGGAGTTGCAGATAGGAATCGAATTGCGGTGGGCGGACATTCTTATGGTGCTTTTATGACAGCGAATTTACTGGCTCACAGTGACCTTTTTGCGGCAGGAATTGCTAGAAGTGGTGCCTACAATCGAACTTTGACACCATTTGGTTTTCAAGCGGAAGAACGTTCCTTATGGGAAGCGCCAGAAACCTACATTAAAATGTCGCCGTTTATGTATGCGAATCAGATTAAGACTCCACTCTTACTCATTCACGGCGAAGCAGATAATAATGCGGGAACGTATCCGATGCAAAGCGAACGATTTTTCAGTGCGCTAAAAGGGCACGGCGCAAAGGTAAGGTTAGTAATGTTGCCGCATGAGAGTCATAGCTACAAAGCACGAGAATCTATTTTACATATGTTGTGGGAAATTTCTCGTTGGCTGGATTTGCACGTCAAAAACAAACAGGAGCAATTACTGACCGAAAGCGTGCAAAAGAAGGAAGTTTAAGCGCATCGCTTAAGCGGAAAGGATTAAAAACAAAGCGCCTTCCCCGTAAGTTATACAGAAAAGGCGCTCCTTATTTATTTAAAAAATAGAATTAAATTTTTTCTTTTTGCAAATCGATATTTAATTCATTCAGTTGTTGTTGGTCGATTGGAGAAGGTGCATCGATCATCATATCTTTTCCTTGGTTATTTTTTGGGAAAGCAATGAAGTCTCTGATGGAGGCTTGTCCATTCATCACCGCACAAAGTCGGTCAAAACCAAAGGCGATTCCTCCGTGTGGTGGCGCACCGTATTCAAAAGCACCCATCAGAAATCCAAATTGATTTTCTGCCTCTTCTTTGGTAAAACCTAGTAAATCAAAATTTCTAGATTGCAAAGCCCGGTCGTGGATTCTGATGGAACCGCCACCAATTTCAGCACCGTTAATGACCAAATCATAAGCATCCGCTTTCAAGCTTTTCATTGTATCGTGATCTCCCGTAAGCATTCGCGGGACATCTTCTTTTTTGGGAGAAGTAAAAGGGTGGTGCATCGCGTGGAAACGCTCAGCTTCTTCGTCCCATTCCAATAAAGGAAAGTCAACTACCCAAAGCGGTTTAAAATCTCCAGCTTTCATCAAGCCCATACGCTTACCCATCTCTAGGCGAAGATCGCTTAATTGCTTCCGTGTTTTTTCTGCTTCTCCTGAAAGGATCAATAGTAAATCTCCCGGTTTAGCGTTGAATTTTGCTCCCCAAACCTTTAGGTCGTCTTCACTGAAAAACTTACCAACGGAAGACTTGATACTTCCATCTGAGCCAAACTTAACGTAAACCAACCCTTTTGCTCCGATTTGAGGTCGTTGCATCCATTCCGTTAATTTCTTAATATCTTTATTAGAATAAGCATCGGCTTGTTGCGCAGCACAAATTCCAACGACTAATTCTGCCTCATCGAAAACGCTAAAACCTTTATTTTGAGCAACGTCGTTAAGTTCGACGAAAGACATCTCAAAACGGAGGTCGGGTTTATCTGATCCGTATAACCGTAAAGCATCGTCATATTGCATCCGAGGAAAATCAGGCAACTCAATATCCAAGGTCGTTTTGAAAAGTGATTTGGTTAAACCTTCAAAAGTATTTAAAATCTCATCTTGGGTAACGAAAGACATTTCGCAGTCAATTTGTGTAAACTCTGGTTGTCGATCCGCTCGTAAATCTTCATCTCGGAAGCATTTTACAATTTGGAAATATTTATCCAATCCCGAAACCATTAAGATTTGCTTGAAGGTTTGTGGTGATTGTGGTAAAGCGTAAAATTGTCCGGGATTCATTCGACTAGGAACGACAAAATCTCGTGCTCCTTCCGGCGTACTTTTTATCAAGAAGGGCGTTTCTACCTCTACAAACTGCTGCTCCGCAAGGTATTTTCTACTGGCAATAGCCAAGTTGCTCCGGAAAATAATATTGTCTTGTACTTTCTTTCTGCGGAGGTCGAGATAACGGTACTTCATGCGGAGGTCGTCTCCCCCATCCGTAGTCTCTTCAATGGTAAACGGCGGTGTTTTGGCGGCGTTGAGAATTTCTAGTTGGCTAATTTCAATTTCGATATCTCCCGTTGCGCGATTAGGGTTTTTATTACTCCGTTCTCTTACTTTACCAACTACTCGGATGACAAACTCTCTACCTAATTTTCGCGCACTTTCGCAAAGTTCGGCATTATCATCCATGTTGAATACCAGTTGCGTAATGCCATAACGATCTCGTAAATCGATAAAAGTCATGCCACCAAAATCTCTGCTGGTAGCCATCCATCCACTTAAAGTAACTTCCTGATCGATGTGGCTCATTCTGAGTTCTCCACAATTGTGCGTGCGATACATATTTTTCTGTTTAATTCAGCTAGTGCTTAAATCGGTTTAATCCACAAATTTCAACAAATAAATTATTTTCATCATATCATAAACCATAAATAATGCCACAAAAATATGATTATTTGTTTAGAATTGCTGGTTTACTTCGTAGGATAATGCTAGATGTTTAAAATTTCTACGAGGATTGGGAATACTGTTCGTGCATGACTTTCATTTTCTCCTTTCTGAGCAGTTGCTGTTCCAAATAGCTTCGAAGAAATATTTGTGATAAAACGCTGAGATTGTCAAAAAAGATAAATCATTATGATAAATTTGGGTTCTAGTTGCTACGGTGTAGTGGTTCCGTTTAAATTTTGGACGCTGTGGTGGTATGATGAATAAGATAATCCGATACAATATACAGGTATGGCTAGTTCCAAGATGACAAATAAATTTGGTACCGGACCGGTATTTTTTACCGCAATTTCTACGATTTTAGGCGCAGTAATGTTTCTACGATTTGGTTACGCCGTTGGTAATGTTGGTTTACTTGGTACAATTGCTATTATTCTCATCGGGCACGCAGTGACTATTCCTACGGCAATGGCGATCGCGGAGATTGCCACCAACCAAAAAGTAGAGGGCGGGGGAGAATACTACATCATTTCTCGCTCCTTTGGTCTTGTCATCGGCTCTTCTATTGGAATCGCACTTTACTTTTCACAAGCGATTAGTGTTGCTTTTTATATTATCGCTTTCGCGGAATCTTTTGGGAGTCTCTTTACTTACATTGCCCAAAATTTTGATTTACCGCCTACGATACAATGGTTCTTAGAGAAAAAACAGACGGTAAGTGTCCCGGCGCTTTTTGTGCTGACTGTCATCGTATTGGCAAAAGGAGCCGACTTAGGGGTGAAAGCACTTTACTTGGTAGCATTTACGCTTATCCTTTCTTTGATTGCCTTTTTTGTGGGAACCACAGAATATAGCCAAACTCACGCATTAGAATGGACGGCGAAGGTAGGAGACAATGTGGTCATTCCCCCTGATACGGTTACCTTCCAACCCAGTAATTACGAACTAAACTCCAGCGCGCTAGATTCTAGTTATCAAGATACGACACAAGAAGTCATTCGGGCAGAAGTAGCCCCTCCTTTAGAAAACGGTAATAAGCCCTCTGATAATCAATTACCTGCTAGTTTCTTTGTTGTTTTTGCAATTATCTTTCCTGCTTTTACGGGGATGACGGCTGGCGTTGGGCTTTCAGGAGATTTGAAACATCCGCGTCGATCTATCCCGCTAGGAACGTTAGCCGGGACTTTGACGGGCATGGTGGTATATTTATTTATTGCCTACAAATTAGCTATTTCGGCGAGTCCAGCGGATTTAGCCAATACGGAGCACTTGATTATGGCCGATATTGCGTGGCAAGGTTGGTGGATTGTTCCTTTGGGATTGGCAGCGGCAACGGTTTCTTCCGCTTTAGGCTCTTTGATGGTGGCTCCCCGAACTTTGCAAGCCATTGCAAAAGATCAAGTACTGCCTTCTGCTACTATGAATTTTTGGTTGTCTCGCGGCAGGGGAAAACGGTCTGAACCTTTTAATGCTACGCTGATTACGGTGCTAATTTCTTTCGTTTTTGTAATGATTGGCGGGCTAGATTTTGTGGCGGGAATCATCGCGATGTTTTTCATGGTGACTTACGGTTCCTTGTGTCTCATTTCTTTCTTACAACATTTTGCGGCAGATCCATCGTATCGCCCAACATTTAAATCCAAATGGTATTTATCGTTATTTGGTGCTTTAGCTTGTTTTGGTTTAATGTTTTTAATGAATCCAGGATACGCAATTTTAGCAATCGTTTCGTTGATTTTATTCTACATTTTGGTTAGTTACTATAATCCAGACAAACAAAATATTGCCTTAATTTTTCAAGGAGCGATTTTTCAATTGAGTCGTCGATTGCGGGTTTTTGTGCAAAAAGCAGATAAAGAGCAAACGGGGAGTTGGAGACCTTCGATCGTCTGTATCTCCGAGAACTCTTTTGAACGATTTGGTGCGTTTGATTTGTTGCGGTGGATTTCCCATAAGTATGGTTTTGGAACTTATATCCACAAAATTTCAGGCTATTTATCTAAAACGACAAATCAAGAAGCCAAGGCTGCGAAGTCTAGATTGATTAGTTTGGCGGAAGCGAGTAATAGTAATATTTACATTGACACTTTAGTGAGTCCATCCTATACTTCAGCAATTGCCCAAGTCATTCAGTTGCCAGGGATTTCGGGAACAGAGAATAATTTGCTCCTGCTCGAATACTCGAAGCTGCGACCAGAAAATTTAGGCAATATTGTCGATAATTTTAAGTTGATTAAGTCCGTAGATTTTGACGTAGTAATTCTAGGCAGTACAGAGAAAGGTTTTGGGATCAAACAAAAAATTCACATTTGGATTACCTCTAATGATTACGAAAATGCCAACCTAATGATTTTATTAGGATACATTTTGCTTGGGCATAAAGACTGGAACAAAGGCTTTATCAAAATTTTTGCGATTTATCCCGAAGAAACTTGTGAGTCAGAACGAGATCGTCTATTTGAAATTATTGAGGCCGGACAATTACCCATTTCGTTTAATAATATTCAAGTA
Organism: uncultured Saprospiraceae bacterium; assembly: GCA_937951685.1. GTDB lineage: Bacteria > Bacteroidota > Bacteroidia > Chitinophagales > Saprospiraceae > CALFBG01. The sequence continues at coordinate 10,519 of CALFBG010000111.1, forward strand.
ATTCCTCGGAAAGGAAAAATCGATACAAGATCCATTATCAGCGAAAAATCGAAAGATGCGGATATGACGATTATTGGATTCCGAGGAGAATCGCTTAAGCACGAAGGCGTGAGCGTTTTTGATGGCTACAATAATATTGGAAATACGCTTTTCGTCAACGCTGCGGAACAGAAACAAATTAAATAGCGAGCCGAAATACTTCCGACTCGCTATGTAGTACTTATTGATTTGTTCGTTGAGCTGCACTAGTACGCATAAATCATCGACTTGGTCTCAAACAATTTTCCATCCACATAAAGGCTGTAGTACAAAATACCATTTTGGTGACGATGATGATCGTGATTGTACCAGATTTCATTCATTCCTTCGTTGAGCGTAATGGCTGCACGGTGCAAGGTCGCTCCTTTGCTATCACTGACACGAATTTCGGCAGTTTGAAA
>CALFBG010000112.1 GCA_937951685.1 uncultured Saprospiraceae bacterium
ACCGTAAGCCTGGCCAAAAGCAGTGTTTTTTGCTTTATTGAGCAAACGAGAAAGACATTTTGTCTGTGCTTCGATGGGACTAGCATTGGATTCTATCCGTTGTCCTATCTGAGATCCTCTTTTGATTAAATTACCAAGTAATGGCATATCTTATTATTTTTTTAGTCATAAGTCGTTTTAAAAATCTGAAAACTAATTTTCAGTACTTTTTTGTAAACCTTAATAATGGTTACAATAAAACAACTTCAGCATATCATGTTAGGCTTTTCTGGCGAACGGTTTCCTTGTTACTCGCCTAACAATTTTTTTAAAAGACGATATAAATTAATAATTAGGGTAGCATGCATGGATGATTCTATTTCAAACTATTTTTATTGGAATCCTTTGCACAAAATGCATGAAGCACATTTTTTTAACTTCGAATACTTATAACCTTCTCGCTCAATCCTGAAAATTTAAACACGCTCTAAAATAAGCTTAAGAAATTAGTTTTTTACAAAACTACAGGATTCTTCGCTAAGAAATTTTCTTTTTATCGACAAAACAGTACAGAACATCTAATTTTTCCCCTAAAATACCGCTAAAATCATTTCGTGCGGACTTCGTAAAACCTCCTAAAGCTTCAATCTCCTGCGCTTATCAAGCACTAAAGAAACAGCGCTAATATGCGTTGTATATTTCAACTTTGAGACAAAATAGCTTGAAAATCAGTCTATTCAATTAGACTTTTAAAGCACTTCAACTATAAATACTAGCAATGAGCCTTCGTTGACCACCATGATTGCGAAACTCACAGAGGTAGATGCCTTGCCAAGTTCCGAGATTTAAACGATGATTTGTAATCGGTATTGTAATCGAGCTGCCAACTAAAGCTGCTTTGATGTGTGCTGGCATATCATCCGATCCTTCGTCCGTATGCGTCACAAAGACTTGATGCTCGGGTACAATTTCGTTAAAATAAGATTCAAAATCGACCCGTACGGAAGGATCTGCGTTTTCATTGATACACAATCCCGCAGAGGTATGTTGGATAAAAACATTCAACATTCCGGTAGCAGGCAAGTCAGGGAGTTGCTCTAATATCGCTTGCGTAATCAAATGATATCCTCTGGCGTAAGCGGGTAGTTTGATGGATATTTGTTGAACCATAAGCAGGGAATAATATAACTTCTAAGCGAATGCAATGAATAAAAATAGCCTTATTGGGCTTAATTGATAAATTACTTCTTGATCAATTTTGTAAGGTGAAACAAATTGATCCGTGTAGTTTTAAGTGTTGTTGGGAACGTTAGATATGAAGTTCGGAAAGTAAAAATACGATTTTCTATTGGATTTCAAGATACAATTGATCATCATTCTGTTCACTAGCAACTTCACCGATTCAGATCGAGTTTCAATAACTTCAATCATTACCGTAGCCTAGCAAAGCGGGCGGAATGGTCTTTTTATTTTTTTGGAATAAGAAGTACCTATTAATAATTATCCCGAACCTTCAATGAAGAAAACTCGGGATAAATAAGGGTACTTTATCGAAGCACATCTAGATGTATAGTTATTATAATTTATCTTGAATAGGGAGGACAACGAATGTCACCAAAGTAGTACACTAAGCCAACGCCGATCATAACGTAAGAATCGTTAGTTTTGCTATTACCTCGTTGTCTGCCTACTTCTCCAATCTGTGTATCGTTGACGCCATCAATGGTAATAGAACGATCGGAAAGTGCTACGGCATCAGCTCCTCGAAAGGCATCTAAGTCATCCTTATCGGCGTAAGTGCCGCTCACATCATCTAAATAATCCGAAAATAACCTGCGACCGCTAATTTCTACGTTAATACTCCATTCGTAGCTAAGGTCGACTTTAAAACCACCACCGTAAGCCAAAGCACCTTGAATGGAATAATACTCTTCCCCTCGAAATTGACCTTCCGTACCTAAATCTCGTAAATTGACCAACGCTCCCTCATATTCTGCTTGTGGGTTAAAGTAAAAAGCAGATAAACCCGCAAAAAGGTAAGGCGTATAAAATTCATCTCGACTGCCATGAGTGTATGGCAAAAAATTAAATTCTAATTGAGCCGTTCCATCTACGATAATGGACTGAAAACTGAGGTTTCTCGCTCGTTCGTAGATATTATCAGAGTCCGCATCATTGGCACTAATAGAACCGTAGTTCGCAGAAAACTTAAGGCAAATTCGATTATTAAAATTATATCGACCAATCAACCCTAAGGCCAAACCTGGTTTGCTCAAGTCAAGACTTGTATTTAAGTCACCGAAGTAATACGAGACACCGCCCCATCCACCAACTTCCCAACCTCGTTGTGCGTTGGAAACCAAGCAATAACTGCAAATCAGGGCTACAATAAGTAATCTTTTCACATTATAAAATTTAGAATAGAGCGTTTGTCCATTAGGCTGAAAGCAACTTCTTGATCATCTTGAAGCTTATCCAATTTGGTGAAACCTCCGTTTGAGACCGCAAAGTTAGTATAAAACGGTCAAACAAGCTAGTTTGGTATTTACTTTAAAGCTAGGAAGGTAGGATTATGGGAAAGAAAAGACAAGAAATAAGCCAAAAACGGGCTTTCACACCAAAGGCAGCTCATTTTCTAAGCTGCCTTCGGTAGGAAACGGTATGGGGAAATCCTTTCCTTACAATCCAGCGCGTTTAGAAATTTCGAGCATCCGATCAATAGAAGCGACGCCTTCCCGAATGACGCGTTCCGATAAAATGATCTCGGGTAATTCGTGCTTCATGCACAAATATAGTTTTTCCATAGTATTCAAACGCATGTATGGACATTCGTTGCAGGCACAAGTATTATTGGGCGGGGCAGGAATGAAGGTCTTTTGTGGTGAATATTTTTCCATTTGGTGAATAATACCCGATTCTGTCGCAACGATGAATTCCGTCGCTTCATTCTCTTGTGTATACTTCAATAAACCACTCGTCGAACCAATATAATCTGCTTTTTCCAAAATGTGGGCTTCACATTCTGGGTGTGCAATGAATTTCGCCTTAGGATGTCGATGCATTAATTTCGTGATCTTCTCATCCGAAAAAATCTCATGTACCATACAAGCACCATTCCATAGCACTAAATCTCTCCCTGTTTCCTTGATCAAATAAGCACCCAAATTACGGTCAGGAGCAAAAATGATTCCTTTGTCTTTCGGAATACTATTAATGACGTGCACGGCATTGCTCGAAGTACAACAAATGTCCGTCAAAGTTTTTAACTCTGCGGTGCAGTTGATATAACTTACGACAACGTGGTCGGGATATTTTTCTTTAAACTTTCGAAAGAGGTGTGGTGGACAAGAATCGGCTAAAGAGCAACCGGCCTTCAAATCGGGTAGCAATACCTTTTTCCCGGGAGAAAGCATTTTAGCCGTCTCCGCCATAAAGTGTACACCCGCAAAAACGATCATATCGGCATCGGTACTGGCTGCTTTTTGCGAAAGCCCTAAGCTATCCCCAATATAATCTGCCAAATCTTGGATATCAGAGTCTTGGTAATAATGCGCCAAGATAATTGCGTTCTTTTCCTTTTTTAGTTTTTCAATTTCTTCGTATAAATCTAAGCTAGGATCAATGTCCATATCAAGAAATCCATTTTTGGTTAATTTCTCGGTCGCTACGGCAAGTTCATTAGACATGGTAAATTATTTTAAATCAGTAGATATTTTTTTAAAGAACTCAAAGACAAAACGAGCGTGCTGCACCTAAATTGCCTCTTTGTTTGCTTTTTAAACTAAGCTTCTTTTTGTTAGACGTAAATTAAGGAAAAAGTTACAACAAATTGGCTTTAATGTTGAAAATAACGGTAAGTAATTGAGGCTTTCTATTGCTATCGTTTCTGGTAGATTAAAAATAAAGCGGGTCGTTTGTGTAATTCTGGCAAGCCAGTTTTTTTCCATTGTGCAATTGTTTGGGTGCGGATGTACTCCGTTTCGAGCGTTACATCGGCGGCAATACAAAAGCGAGTACGATCGGATAAACTATTTAAGGCTGTTTCCATAAACTGGGTATTTCGATAAGGCGTTTCGATAAAAATCTGCGTTTGATCCAATTTGGCAGATTGTTGTTCTACTTGTCGTAAAGCCTTCGCTAATTCTGGTTTTTTAGGCGATAAATATCCATGGAAACAAAATTGCTGTCCATTCATCCCCGAAGCCATCAAGGCTAATAAAATAGAAGAAGGTCCGACCAAAGGTACAACTTCAATTGCTTTTTGATGCGCCATTTCTACGATCAAGGCTCCCGGATCGGCTACGCCCGGGCAGCCTGCTTCGGAAAGCAAACCAATATCATTTCCATTTTCTGCGGGTGCCAAAAAACGCTTCCATTCTGCGGGTGTCGTTCTTTTGTTTAATTCAAAAAAACTCAAGGTATCAAAAGCTTTGACGGGCTGTGTTGTCTTAATGAATCGTCGTGCCGTTTTGGCTCTTTCTGCGATAAAGAAATCTAACTCGTGGATAATTTTTACGACGTACGGGGGAATAGTGTGTACGGCATTTTCGCCTAGTGGCGTAGGGATGAGGTATAATTTTCCTTTTGTTGTCAAGTGCTTTTTTATTTTAAAATCTATTTTAAACCAGCTTGAGCTTCTTTCGATCAAGGGAGAAGCACAGGGGAAAGATAAAAAATCTTTTTGAATACTATTTTGTGTTGCTGCTGCAATTTCGGATTTGTCCCTTGGTATGAGCAAAAAAGCAGATTCGTTGATCCTAATCGTGGATTAATTTACCAGAGAAGCTCAATCAAACTGGATGTTTTCCGTATATTCGCGTTTCGAATCAACGATGTGCAATCATGAATGAAGGATATACAATTAAGTTAAACCAATTCGAAGGTCCCTTCGATTTATTACTGTTTTTTATTGAACGGGATGAATTGGATATCCACGATATTCCAATTGCTAAAATTACGGATGATTTCTTAGCTTACGTACGAGAAATGGAATCCCTAAATATTGATTTGGCGAGTGAATTTATTCTGGTCGCTGCTACCCTTATGCGCATCAAAGCCAAAATGTTGATTCCACGCAAACCCATCGACGAAGAAGGTAACGAAATTGATCCTCGGGAAGAATTGGTACAACACCTCATGGAATACAAACGCTACAAAAGTGTTTTGGATGATATGCGGGTACTTGAAGAAGATCGTTCTAACCGACAATACCGAGGAAATACCAGCGCCGAATTAAAGCAATTGGCAACGAAAGCCTTAGTTGATGTAGAGCTAGAATCGTTGACTTTGTTCAAATTGATGAAAGCTTTCGAAGGTATTATTCGCCGCTTGGAGGATCAAAAACAACGAGCCGTACATCAAGTCTTTACTTATAATCACACCATTCAAGGACAACAAATTTTCATTTTGACGAAAGTCAAACGAGGAGAAAAAACGGATTTTGTGAGCATCTTCGGCGCTTGTCGAGATCGAATGCAAGCCATCATTACTTTTCTCGGTTTGTTGGAATTGCTCAATATGCAAAAAATCCACGTAATCGAAAGAGAGGGAATCAACAACTTTTGGTTGACGATGCCCGAAGAAGAGGAGGAAGAAGGCGTTGAGGGAGAAGAGGGAGCAGCACAAGACGAAGCACGAAACGAAGAAGAGTAAGTATTTCCTTGAGGTCATTTTCTTGAAACTTTAAATCACATCTAACAGTTTCATTTAAGCTATAACTGGTCTAGCATTGCTGTACGGTAATATTTTTTTTATTTTAAAACGAACTTTATTT
>CALFBG010000113.1 GCA_937951685.1 uncultured Saprospiraceae bacterium
AACTATTGATTATACTTTGTTGGCAATGGTTTTTGCTTCCTTAATTATTTTTGCGGGAATTGGTGTGCTCCTTTGTGTCCGTTGGTTCGGAAAAGAAGGTAATATTTTACGGGTATAAGTATCAAAAGATGATGCAAGTTACTAAGTGATTTAATTTGTATTAGTACTTAAGTACCAATACTTTTTTTAATAATCTAAGCGATTCAAACCCGCTTTGGCTTTTTGGTGTAAACCATTTTTGTACTCGTCGGGCTTCATCGAAAGGCAGGCTTTGTAGTATTGAATGGCCTTATCTCTTTGCTTCGCTTTTTCGTAAATGATGCCCATTTGTAAGGCGGCGTTGCAAGCGTAAAAGTACTTTTCATCTTCTCCTTCGTCGATCGTTTGCTGGTAATAAGGAATTGCTTTGTCGGTTTGCTTGAGCTTGTGCGTAATGCGCCCGAGTCGGTAAGTATACTCCAATTGGTCTTGTTTATTGTAATAACTTTTGGGGGATCTTTTTTGTAAAATGCGCATCGCGCGATCGTAGTAACCGCCGTCAAAAAGCAATCTTGCTTTCAACAAAGAAGCTTCCGAGCGATGTCCTTTTGCTGCTTCTTTAAAAGCATTTTTGTCTTCGTCAACGACCTTGTTTCCTTCCGTTCCCGCTTGATTGATGTAAAACTGGTATTTAGCGTCGCGTTCGTTAATGAGGTGGTACCAAGCAAGTTTTTGGTAGGCTTCCTTAATGTAATGCCGTCCTCGGAAATCCGATAAAAAACGGAGCAGGTGTTGATCGGCGTCTTCGTCTAATCGGTAAAGTTTGGCTAAGCCTAGTTTATAATCTAAATAAGGAAACGGAAAAAATTTCTTCCCGCGTGGTCGTTGCTCCAACACCCTAATCGCTTCGTCGTTTCGCCCCGTCCGCATTGCTAAATTAGCTAAGGCAAAACAAGCCAAGGGGTTTCCTTTCGGATTGAGCTTATCCGAACGAATGACTTTCCAAGCGGTTTCACTCTGGTTTTTCAAATGAAGCATCAAAAAAGCGTACATCACCATCGTCTCTTCTTCAAAAATAAAATCGTTCTTTTGGGCGTAGTCGAGCACTTCCGTAATCTCTTTTTGCCCTTGCTGAATCGTTCCACTCATTCCCCCGAGCAGTTTTACGCCCCAACGGTAACTGTCGGGAATTGTCCCCACCAAAGCGTGCAAAATGCCTAAGCTTTTTTTATTGGCAACGAAGTCGGGGAATTTTCGCTGATTGCGATTCAGTAGCTTATAGGCGGAGCTGATTTCTGAAAAGGCGGTGAAGTACTCCTCAAATTTCAAGCGTGCCACCGCCCACTGCAATTTAATCTCTGCTTGTAGAAAATTGTAGTAGGGAGAGTTTTTATCCCCTCGTTTAATCATCTTAATCCGGTAGTCTTTATTTTGTTCTAAGCGTTCAAAGTCTCGCTCATCTTCCGTAATGAAAACGGTGAAGAAGTCAATGTAATTTTCAATAAAATAGACGATCAAGTTGTCGGGATCAGAAAACTTGACGTCACGGATCTTTTGTCGTGCTTCTTCAAAACGCAAGCTCAAGGCTAGTTCGTAAGCCGCTTTTGCATCGGGCGTAAACTCAAATTTTCCTTCCGCTCGGACACTTAGCACCGCAAGGAATAAAAATAAACCACAAATGAATGACTTCATGAAACAGGAATATACGTCGGTTGACGGGGTGAAAGTATTTTAAACATATGCTAAAGACACTAGCTAAACGTTTCGGAACTCGGTTTCGTGTACGCTTCTAGTTAAAAAGCCTCAATGACCATTGCGATCACTGAGGCTTTTTTCTATAAAGTGGAATAGGAGACTATGCGTTAGCTTTCGCTTCGTTTTCGATTGCTTCCAACTCTTCGAGGGAAGTCATGATATTTTCATCTACCAATACTCGTCCACAGTGCTCGCAAGCGACAATTTTCTTACGTTGTGCAATCTCTAACTGCAATTGTGGTGGAATTTTATTGAAACAACCGCCACAAGAACTACGAGAAATCGTTACAACGGACAAACCATTGCGGTAAGCCGATCTTACTTTCACGTAAGCTTTTAGTAAACGATCTTCTACACTTTTCTTCTGCTTTTCAGATTTTCGCTTCAATTTTTCTTCTTCCTTCTCCGTCTTCGCAATAATCTTTTCTAGCTCTTCTTTCTTAACTTCTAAGGCTTTCTTCTTGTCCGCAATTCTTTCTTCTGCTGCCGCTAAGGTTTCTTTCTTGTTTTGCAACTGAACGCCAGACTCTCTTCCTTTCTTTTCAGACAGTTGAATTTCTAACCGTTGTAATTCAAGCTCTTTAGACAAAGCATCGTATTCACGATTATTCTTTACATTGTCCATTTGCTTTTCGTAACGTTCGATTAAAGCAGTAGACTCCTTGATGTTGGTATCATGGCGACTAATCTCCTTTTCCATGTCTTCAACGTTACTGCTCAATCGCGCAATTCTAGTTTCAAGACCCGCAATCTCATCCTCCAAGTCACTTACCTCGATCGGAAGTTCTCCCTTCAGAATCTGAATCTCATCGATTTTAGAGTCAATTAATTGAAGTTCGTAAATTGCTTTTAATTTATCTGCAACTGTTAATTCTTTATTATTTGCCATACTAATAATATGTTATAAATATTTTATCGGATTCGTATTGACTTTCGTACAACGAGCCGCAAAGTTACTAAATTTATTTGTTATAATCTCAAAAAGTAAGTCGATAGTAAATTGCTCACTTTCATAGTGTCCTATATCGGCAATGACGATTTGATTATCGGCGTCAAAAAACTCGTGATATTTGTAGTCGGCCGTAATAAAAATATCAGCTCCCTGTGCTTTGGCGTGGGGCAATAAAAAGCTTCCAGATCCACCACAAACGGCGACGGTACTGATCTTGCGACCGCTTAATTTGGTGTGACGGATGCAATTAATCTCCATCTCGCGTTTTAGTTGCTTCAAAAATGGTTTTTCGTGAATTGGAACTTCTAGTTCCCCAATCATCCCCGAACCTACCCGTAAATTGTTGTTTTCTACCGACTGAATATTATAAGTAGGTGAAGCCAAAGGGTGATGGTTGTGAATCGCTTTCAAAACGGCTCGTTCTCTATCCGCTTGAAAGAGCACTTCTATTTTTACTGCCGCTTTACTAGCACCATTTTGATGTGCTACGCCTACGGATGCATACGAGGATTGTTCTGATTCAACGCCCGCTTTGAGAAGTGCACCCCGCAAAGTATCACTCGCGACGATGGGCGTAACCAAACTCAGCTTTTTTAAATTTTTCTTGGGAACAAGAATACGGGTATTGATTAAACCAATTTTCTCTGCAATTTTTGCATTGACACCTTGATGATACGCATTATCTAAATTAGTATGAATGGCATAGATCGCAACGTCATTTTTGATCGCTTTGATGATTACGCGTTCAACGTAATTTTTGCCATTTAATTTTTTTAGTCCTTTAAAAACGATAGGATGATGAGCAATGACTAGATTGCATTTTTTCTTCATCGCTTCCTCAATTACCTCTTCTGTAGCATCTAGACAAATGACGACTCCTTTCAAAGGAGTATTGGGATCACCAACAATCAGCCCCGCGTTATCGTAGCTTTCTTGATGAGCGGTCGGCGCAATGCTTTCTAGGTAATTCGTTAAATCCTTAATCTTCATATGATAAACTAATGAGCTTCGAATGGGTTAGCGTGTCCTTGAATAAAGTAACTCACCGCGTATTCTGTATTTATATAATAAAATTTTATCAGCAACTCAGACTGAATGGTAAGTGGTTGGACAAAGTTGGATGAAGAGCATCCCATGAACTACTTAATGAAACGCTCATTCGTACAAAAGTATTGCTTTTTACATAAAGATGCAAGGGCAGGAGTATTGCGGGTTGCCTTTACCAACTTCTTATTTTTGCTTCAATTTTAGTCGTCGAATACCCTTCGATAAACGGTAAACTTTGCACTTTTCCACCATTTTTCAAAACCAAATCAGAACCAACGATCGCTTCCGGTGCCCAATCTCCGCCTTTGACCAGAATGTCGGGCATTATGAGCTCAATCAACTGGTAAGGAGTATCTTCTTCAAAAACAACAACCGCATCCACAAATTGCAAAGCGGCTAAGGTATATTGACGGGTTAGTTCGTCGTTAATAGGGCGGTGATCTCCTTTTAAACGCTTAACGGAAGCGGCACTATTTAAGCCTACAATCAATTTGTCGCCCAATGATTTCGCTTCCGCGAGATAATGTAAGTGACCGTAATGAAGAAGATCGAAACAGCCATTGGTAAAAACGAGTTGTTCGCTGCGTAATTTCCAACGAGCAATGTTTTTAGAGAGCGTGGCTAAGGGTAAAATTTTGTCGCTGAGGTGTTGTAAGACAGGTTTTTCCATAAGGTTTAGGAGTTGACTGTGTGCGGATGCTCACTTTTGGCATCTTTAGCAGCAATGTGTGCAGGGGTATAGTTTTTATTTAAAATAGGTAACAAAACGACTGATAATAAACCAATGCTAATATTACAACCAATATTAATGGTGAAAAATATGATCATCGCAAAAGAGAAAGCATCGTTTTGCGCCACACCATAAATGGCCAAAGCTTGAATGACGAGCCAATGATACGTACCCATTCCGCCGGGCGATGGAATAATAATTCCAAAAGCACCAAAAACGAAGACCATTAATCCCGCCACTGGCGTGAGATGTTGTGTGGATTCAAAGGCAAAAAAGCAGAGGTAGGTCATCAAGTAATACATCAACCAAATCACTACGCTATGGAAAATAAAGACAGCGGGACGTTCTAATCTCCCAACGGTTTGAATGCCTTCCCAAAGTCCTTTTACAAATTGTAAAATGCGCTGAAATAGCTTCGTTTGGCTAATTTTTTCTCGAAAGAAATAAAATACGGGAATACTCAATAGGAATAGCGCTCCTAATGTCCATATGATCGGACTCTGTAGAATACCGTTGATTTTTTCGGCAAAATCGGCATTCTGACTCAGGTAATTCCAAAGCGTCTCAAATTCAAGCAAAAAAGCCAAACTAACGACGAGCCCTAAACTAATTACATCGACAATTCGATCGACGACGACGGTTCCCGCCACCTGATCAATGGGGATTTTTTCGTATTTGGAAAAACTACCTGCTCGTGCTACTTCCCCAATCCGAGGCAATAGCAAATTGGCGCCGTAACCCATCATTACTGATAGAAAAGCATTGTAAGCCTTTGGTCGATACCCGAGCACTTGCAAAAGCATATTCCAACGCAATGCCCGACTAACATTACTAATCACGAAAGCAGCCAGAATGACAATCAACCAGAGCCAGTTGACTCCCTTGAAGTCATCAATAAGTTTTTGAATCAGGCTACAGTCCGCAGCGGGGACTCCTTTTAGATTACAGTCTTCCTGAAAAGCAGCGTCTTGTCCTCGATATACCATGTACAGGATAAACAAGCCGATTCCTAGGAATGCACTAAATTTCAGAAAATTGAGAAGATGTTTTTTCAAAATATTGACTTGCCGTTTTTGAGTACTTCGTAAGTTAAGTTGCTTGACATTTGGAGCAAGAAACGTCGATTACGCAGTATATTTAGTTGAAAGCATGAAGCTCATTAATGCTAAGTTCTTTTCACGCTGGAACAGCGTAGTGCTAAACTTAGAAAACACAAGTGATTGCTTGCAGTCGTTTGGAGCGGTTACTTATGCTTATTATACGCTATGTGTAGCGTAAGTTTCTATTTTGGAAAGTTTATTTTAAAATTCAGCAAAAACTAAGCTTCGGAGAATGAAAAAACAACCATCAAAATGAAATATTACCTGTGATTAACGTATTACGAACTGCATAGATAACCATAATGCAGATAATAGGCAAACGGGAAATAGACAAAAGTGTTGTAAATGTTTTAGAAAAGGAATGGAAAGGGGGATTACAACCAATAGTAAGAGCTTAAACTGTGATAGGTAAACTACACGGTTTAAGCTCTTTTTTTTGAAATGTATTTAGTAGCAGCGAGACCACTCGCCAGCAGGGCAAGTACTGAAGTGCTAAAATTTATACAGAATGATGACGAAATCTCCTATACAATTTGATTCTTGTCATCAGGGAAAACTAAAGCAGGCTTGAAGTTTTTCGCTTCTTCTACTTCCATCCAACCATAGGAAATGATAATGACAATGTCGCCAACGGCAACTCTTCTGGCCGCTGCACCATTTAAGCAAATCACGCCAGAACCTCTTTCTCCTGTAATGACGTAAGTCTCTAAGCGTTCTCCGTTATTATTATTAACGATCTGGACGCGCTCTCCTTCGAGGAGATTTGCCGCATCCATTAAATTTTCGTCGATGGTAATGCTACCTACATAGTTGAGGTCAGCTTGTGTCACCGTCGCACGGTGTATCTTGGATTTGAATCTATTTATTAACATGCTGTAAAGTTAAGTAATGTTAAATGTAAGTCCTAAAAAAATGCGGACTTACATGGGAATATAATTAATATAAACTACATGAATGATGAAAGCTTACTATTCAAATAGTTAAGAAAATAGTTAATCTATATTAGGATATTATCGATCAATCGTACATCTCCTGCCCAAACGGCGGTACAAGCGACCATCATCCGTTTAAAGTCAAAGTTAGGAATTGCTTTCAAACTAATACCATCCACCAATTCAAAATATTCTGGTCGTAAGCCTTGTGCTTCGATCGTTTGCATCGCCCAAGCACTAACGGCTGCGGGTGTTGCTACCTTGGCGCGCTGCCGAGCTTCTTGCAACACTTGATAAATAATGGGCGTTTTTGCGCGAATTTCCGGGGATAAGCGTACATTTCTTGAGCTCATTGCCAAACCATCGGCTTCTCTGATAATCTCGCACATCTTCAGTTCAATAGCAGAATCCATCTGCCGCAACATATCTCGGACGATGGTCAGTTGCTGGAAATCTTTTTGTCCCATAAAGAGTTGATCCGGCTCGACTAGCATTAATAGCCTTTTGACGACTTGTGCCATACCGTCAAAATGCCCCGGTCGGAATTTACCTTCCATCACCGTCGCCAAGTCTCTAAAATCGAAAGCTTCCTCATTAGCAAGCCCTTGGGGATAGATTTCTTCGACGGAGGGTAAGAAGAGAATGTCATTATCAACGGTGTTCAACAATTCAATATCTCGAGTCGTCGTGCGAGGATATTTATCTAAATCTGCGGTATCATTAAATTGAGTAGGATTGACAAAAATACTACATACTGTAAAATGTGTCGTTTCTTTACTTTTTTTTATCAATGATAAATGCCCTTCGTGTAAGGCTCCCATTGTTGGAACAAAACCTATCGTACTGCGACTCGTTTTTAAGCGGTTGAGCTGAGTTTGTAGGTCTTTTGCGGTTTTTACTAATAACATGTGCTTATAATTACTGGATTAATGGTCGGTTCTAGCGTAGCAATATGCATTCCTAATCGTACGGCTGCTGAAAAATAGTATCGTTTTATCCTAAATAAGGCGTTTCAAATTTGCGGATCAAGAACTGCCCATTTATTGGATTTCAACGAGTATCATGGCAACGTACGCGCAAAGGTATTGAAGATATTTAAGATTTGGGGAGAAACTGTCAATCTTGATTTTTTCCAAAGGCTTATCTGATTAAGAATAAGTACGATGTACTCAGGCACTAGTTCATCTGATTTATCCTTGGCATGCTAAAACACATTGCCTAGCTACTTACCATCACAGCCTTACGACTTTTGTCCACTACGTAGCATAAAAGCTATTTTAGCTACAAAACGACCCAATATATTTAAAAAAAACTTGCGAAGCCAACTAAAACAGCTCTTTTTCCGTTAGTATCCATAGAACTGATTTCGAAAGCCAGATGGCATTAAAATTATTAATACCAGTTTAGATTTTTGCATTGGACTCAAGTTGAACATTTACAGGGCTTTGCGCCAAAAACAAGTGAAAGTAACTAGTTTTAGCGCGCGCTGAAAAATCTGTTAAGAGCATTGCGGGGACAAGGGCTACGACGAGCAACGTTACCGCTTTTGGATCGGATACAAAACTAATTATTTGCTCGCGATTGCTAATTGGTGGAATTTTAAAACGACAGCTCTGCTCTTATATCTGCTTGAGTTGAGCGAAACTCCTACTATATATACAGAATTGTCCTAAAAATTTACTATTTTTGCAGACTAGTTCATTGAAAGCTGAGACCAGCTGGAATAATAAAAAATATATTTTGTGTTTATGGATAAGAAGAAAGTTTTGATTGTTACACAGGAAATGCAGCCGTATACAGCGTTATCTGAAATCGCTGAAATTGCACGAAAACTGCCTCAACATATACAAGAAAAGGGTTTTGAAATTCGAGTTTTAATGCCCCGATTTGGTACGATTAATGAACGACGTCACCGCTTACACGAAGTGGTTCGACTTTCTGGAATGAATATCATTGTCAATGATGATGATTTTCCATTAATTATTAAAGTTGCTTCGTTGCCCGGAGCAAGAATGCAAGTTTATTTCTTAGACAACGAAGACTTTTTCAAAAGAAAATCAGTTTTTGAAAATGATGAAGGTAAGGCTTTTGATGATAATGCAGACCGAATGGTTTTCTTTTGCAAAGGCGTAATGGAAACGGTCAAGAAGTTTGGCTGGGCACCAGATATCGTTCATTGTCACGGTTGGATGACTAGCTTGATTCCACTTTATTTAAAAAAGGCCTACAAGTCAGAGCCTTTATTCCAAAAATCAAAAGTAATATACTCCGTCTATGATAAGTCTTTCGTAGGAAAGATTTCAGATCAGTTTTTTAGCAAAGCAACGATTAATAACCTCGATGCAGCAGACATGGTTCCTTATCAAGATGGTGAGGCAGTTACCTTGCACAAAGGTGCAGTAACGTACTCCGATGCTTTCATCAAAGGCAGCGAAAATTTAACGGAAGCCGTTACGGAAGAGATCGCTAATCAAGATAAACCAATTTTAGATTTTCAAGCGGAAGGTGAATATTTGCCTGCCTACTTAGATTTCTATCATTCGTTGCTTGAACAGGAAGTGGAATAAAAATATTTATTAAATATTAAATACTAAGACAAAATTAAATGATCATTCAATTTTGTCTTAGTACTTATAACTTATAGTGCTTTCCCTAATTTTTTCATTCTTCTAATTAGAGTATGTTTAAATTTTCATGATGGCGCGCAACCTAAGGTTCAAAAGGCTTTACGCCGAACCAGAAGTAGAAGGTTTAATTTTGAAATAACTACACGCTTGTACAGGATACAAGCACCAAGATTGAAAGTTTTTTGCTCTCTAGCAAATCGTGGAAATTATCACTCCCGAGCTGGTAAGTACTATGCTCTTTCGAGGAAACGCAAAATTAAATTTACCATTTTGTCGCCAATCAAAGAATGTTTAAAGATTACCTTATAGAATGAAATCAATTTTATCATTAACATTTAGATAAGAATGAAGCAGAACTTATTAGCACTCGTTGTGCTGGTTATAGCTGTGTTGCTTACACCCGCGTGTAACGAACCAACACTCGTAGGTGCTGACCTACTGGAACAAGATCAGGCCAGTGTACAGTTTACAGATACGCTAACTTTACGTACAAAAGCCATTACGGAAGATTCGATTTTAATCTTCGATTTGTCGCAAGCCGTCAACCCTTCCAGTTACCTTTGTGGTAAATTCATCGACCCCGTCTTCGGAAAAATGGACGCCCGCTTGTTCTTACAATTCTTCTTAGGAACGGAAAGTCCCAGCTTTGTCGATTTAGATCCTTCCGAAATCATGATTGATTCTGTCGTTTTAGCTATGGCGTATTCTTTTGATGATATGATAGGCGATCAAATGATACCTCAAAATTTAGAGGTATTCGAATTGGCGGAACCAATGGATTATTTTGCAGAATACTACTCTAGTCAGACGTTCATGAACAATGGCGTCGTCATTGGTGCCGTCAATGATGTGGTCGTTTCCAACGAAACAGATAGTATGGTGGTACTCAATTATCCCGTTTTGGGAGCAGAAGATGCAGATACGCTTACCTTCGTTCCACACCTTAGAATTCCAATAGATAATAGCTTTGGTGAAAAATTAATGGGATTAGGTGCTACGGCTTATGCTAACGATACTAGTTTCGTAGATGCTTTTTATGGGCTTGAAGTAAAAATACCTGATGCAACAGCACATAACAACTTGATTATGAGTTTTGCTTTGTCTAATAGTGCTTCACGAATGATTATTTATTACCGAGATACAACTGATCCGTTACTCAAAAAGCAGTTTAACTATACACTTGCAGGAACCAGCGCAAAAGTTATAAATTTAAAAAATGATTATGTTGGCACCTTTGTTGCCGATTATATAGACAACCAAGTACTAGGAGAACAATATGCTTTTGTACAAGGCTTGGCAGGGTTAAACACCGAATTGCATTTTCCTACCGCTCGTAATCTTTCCAATATTGTGGTCAATAAAGCAGAATTAGAGTTTACCGTCGCAGAGTTAAGCATCGATGATCCTACACTCTATAGTCCATTAGAACAAATTTATGCTTTGGATCGAAATGAAGACGGAGAACTAGGCACGACGGAAGACTTAGCTTTTGCCCTTCGACGCGGGAATATTAGCCTCTTTGGAGGAAGCGTGAAAGAAGAAGTCGTAGATGGTGTTACCTTAAAGAAATACCGGATGAATATTTCTGGACAGTTTCAAGAGATTATCGATGGGGGAGCTGATCCTTTAATCGTCTTACGTGGCTTTCCAAAACAAGAATCAGCCGCAAGAGTTGTACTCTTTGGCCCGGGGCACGATAAGTATCCCGCGAAACTTAAATTAACCTATACGCTTTTGGATTAAATTACAGTGTATTAAAGCTTAAGGTTGTTTAATCATTAATAATTCTAAAAGCAGTTGTGAAAGGCTTAGCCTTCATGCAAGTAAACAGATTTTTTTGTTCAAACCTACCTTTGCCAGCAGGCAGATTGAAGCGTGATTTGAGTTCGTAGTACCACTGCGAAGGATAAAAAAGCTGAAAAGTTGGATAAAAAGATCAATTCGTAAACATTTTTGGAGTTTTTTAATAACTTCCTAAATAAAAAGAAATAATTATGTGTGGAATTGTCGCATACATAGGTAAAAAACAAGCCTATCCCATTCTAATTAAAGGTCTTCGACGATTGGAATACAGAGGTTACGATAGCGCAGGCGTCGCTTTGCTCAATGGAGAACTAAATGTCTTTAAACGCAAAGGCAAAGTAAAAGAATTGGAAAATTTTGTAGAAGGTAAAAACCTTGACGCTACGGTTGGTATCGGACATACTCGCTGGGCAACACACGGTAAACCGGATGATATTAATGCCCACCCACACTCCTCTGGGAATGGTAGAATCAGCTTAATTCACAACGGAATTATTGAAAATTACGCTGTCCTTAAAACTTTATTAGAAAAGGAAGGACATACTTTTGTCAGTGAAACAGATACAGAAGTATTGGTGCACTTGATCGAAGAATACCAAAATCGTGAAAACTTGCCAATCGAAGAAGCCGTACGGATGGCTTTGAAAAAGGTAGTTGGTGCTTACGCAATCGTGGTGATGGACAAACAAGATCCTGATAAATTGGTGGCGGCTAGAAAAGCAAGTCCACTCGTAATCGGAATTGGAGAAGATGACTTTTTCATCGGTTCAGATGCAACACCAATCATAGAATATACCAATAAGGTCGTTTACTTGAACGACGAAGAGATTGCGGTAATTACCAAGGATGGTGATTTGCAAATCAAAACAATCGGAAACGTAGAACACACTCCTTTCGTAGAACACGTCGAAATGGAAATCGAAATGTTGGAAAAAGGAGGCTATGATTATTTCATGTTGAAAGAAATCTATCAACAACCCGCAACCATCGCAGATTGTATGCGTGGTCGTTTGAACGCGGAAGAAGGATGGGTATTCTTAGGTGGTGTGGAAGAACATAGTAATCGAATTATCAATGCTGATCGGATCATTATTGCCGCTTGTGGAACCTCGTGGCACGCGGGTTTGATCGCAGAATATTTAATCGAAGATTTAGCTCGTATTCCAGTAGAAGTAGAATATGCTTCAGAATTGCGTTATCGAAATCCTATTATTACGGAAAAAGATATCGTCATCGCACTTTCTCAATCGGGAGAAACAGCAGATACGATGGCAGCACTAGAATTGTCCAAAGAAAAAGGTGCCTTGACTTATGGTATCGTTAATGTTGTTGGATCTTCTATCGCTCGATTTACAGACGCAGGTTCTTACATCCACGCTGGGCCAGAAATTGGCGTTGCTTCTACCAAAGCTTTTACGGGACAAGTAACCTTGTTGACGATGTTGGCTTTAAGTTTAGCACACAAAAGAGGAACGATTTCAAAGTCTTACTTTCAACAGTTGGTCAACGAAATGGAAAATATTCCTGCGAAAGTAGAAAAATTATTAAAAGTAAATCCTCAAATTGAGTTTATTGCGGGCGAAATCAAAGACGCCACCAATGCTCTTTATTTAGGAAGAGGCTATAACTTCCCCATCGCTTTGGAAGGCGCCTTGAAATTAAAAGAAATCTCCTACATTCACGCTGAAGGCTATCCCGCCGCAGAAATGAAACACGGGCCGATCGCTTTGATCGACGAAAATATGCCGGTGATCGTGATTGCGACGAATAAGAGTGCTTACGAGAAAATTGTAAGCAACATCCAGGAAGTCAAAGCTAGAAAAGGAATGGTCATCGCCATCGTCACAGAAGGAGATAAAGTGATCGGTAAAATTGCGGATTATACCATCGAAATCCCTGATACAGATGAGCCTTTAACGCCGCTCTTGTCAGTGATCCCTTTACAATTATTGTCTTATCACATCGCCGTCATGCGCGAATGTAATGTAGACCAACCTCGTAACCTTGCAAAGTCTGTTACCGTAGAATAGATAAGAGCATAAAATTGGCTTTACTAAAAGCACAAGTATGAATAATCATAATATGGAGTATAACTCCCAGAAAGAATTACTGGTAATCCCAGAATATGGTAGAAACGTTCAATTGTTAATTGAACACGCAAAAACCATCGAAAACCCAACTGTACAACAAGCTTTCGTAGAGAAAGTCGTCAATTTGATGCACCAAATGCACCCGCAAAATCGAAACATCGATGACTACCGGGAAAAACTTTGGAAACACGTTTTTAGAATTTCTAATTACGATTTACAGGTATCTCCTCCCAGTGGTATCGTACCTACACCAGACGATATCGTGAAGAAGCCAGAGATGATCGCTTATCCACATTCGGGTACTAAGTTTAGACATTATGGTCAAAATGTACACTCGCTCATCCAAAAGGCTTTAGCAATGGAGCCCGGTCCAGTACGACAAGGTTTTGTCAACGTAATTGGTACTTATATGAAGTTGGCGTACCGAACTTGGAATAAAGAGCACTACGTAAGTGATGAAGTCATCAAAGGAGACTTAGAGTCGTTATCCAACGGAGCTTTCGTTTTGGATGCGAGCTTATCTTTGGATAAATTGGCAAATTCTTCGCCGCCGCGTAAGCGACCCAATAAGCGAACCAATTCGAACAATAATTCGAATAGTCATTCTAACAAGAATAACAACCACCGTAATAAAAATAGAAGAAAGCGTTAGGACTAACTAAGGCTTTTATTAAACAACTTCATTTTGTATTTCCAATAACATCTAAGCTGAAAAAGCTTGTTATTGGAAATATAAAATATCACAAGTCTTCATATCCGAATCTAGGATTACCTTCTGTTTTTCGACACCATCGTCAATCCATATGGCTAAAGTATTTGGTGGTTTTTCTCCTAGGTTTTCTGCGTACAGCAGCAAGTAATTCTTCTCTATTTTACTATTAATTTCTAGCGGAATCTCGTAAGGTGTTCCCGTAAGTTGATAGTTTTTCAAAATCCACACGCCATTATAATTCAAGGAAACAATGTCGCCGTCCACTTTTTTGTGGTCGTAAATTTTAATGACTATTTGCTTAGCTTTTACCGGAATAAACTTTCCTGCCTTGATGTTACGCTTGGTCACCAAACTGGGTTTAGCGTTGGGAATATCTTTGATTACTTCTTGCTTAGCAGGAACGACATAACGAATAAATCCCCATTCTTGATTTTGTTGTACTCGCGCTAAGCCTTCCCGAAAACTGTAGGCTTGATCAAATTGTGGTTGAATTAATACTGCTCCGGTGGTACTGATAAAACCCCACTTTCCTGCTTGTTTGATACAAGCCAGCTGCTCCGAAAAATCTCCAGCATATTCGTACTCTGCCGGAATGACAAATTTTCCCGTCTGATCAATGAAACCCCATTTCCCATTGCGTTCTGCTCGCGCTAATTGATGAGAAAAATTATATAGGTTTTCAAACTGCGGACGGATGACGAATTTATTCTTTTTGGAAATAAAGCCAAATTTACCGTTGACTCGCACCCGCGCAAGACCATCTACAAAACTGCGTGCCGCTTCGTATTGTAAAGCAATGATGAACTTCCCCGTTCGATCAATATAGCCCCATTTACCACCAGATTTTACGCCACAAAGACCGTCAGAAAAGCCTAAAATTTCGTCGTACTTCGCCGGCACTACAAACTTCCCTTTGCGATCAATTAGTCCCCATTTTTCTTCAATTCTTACGGCCGCTAAACCTTCCGAAAAGGAATGCGCGCCTTGGAAGCGTGGAGGAATGATAAATTTACCTTGCGGATTAATATATCCCCAAATCTCCTTGAGTCGGACACAGGCAATCCTTTCCTGGAAAGGACTAGTGACTTCAAACTGCGGGGTAATGATGAATTTGCCGTATGCGTCGATGAAACCACTGGTGGAACTCATATCTTTCGTATCCAAAAAACCAGCGGAAGCGGAGCCTTCGGCGTAAGCATCAATGATATTGAATTGGGGAGGGACGACGACTTGACCCGTCGTATCAATAAAGCCTTTTTTGAAGCCATCAATAATGATCGCACGGCTGTGGGTAAAATCGTAGACTTTATCAAAGTCTACTTTGAAAGCCCAACGGTAATGATCTTGTGCAACGCTTATCGTCGCTAGGAAAAGGGCACAGAGGAGTAGGCTTCCTCTTGTGAGTTTATGATTGTTCATGTCGTTTACTTTCGTACAAAGTTAAGGACTCTTTAGCAAAGATGTAGTACTTACATTCCTGCTAAGTTTATCCTAGGCTTATAACTACGAAGCAGCATTTT
The DNA here is from genome assembly GCA_937951685.1 of uncultured Saprospiraceae bacterium. Lineage (GTDB taxonomy): Bacteria > Bacteroidota > Bacteroidia > Chitinophagales > Saprospiraceae > CALFBG01. The sequence goes on from CALFBG010000113.1 coordinate 15,248, forward strand.
TATTGGATTGGAATCAAATTATTCTACTCCGGAGTAATGGATGGGTATTTTGGGAAGCATGAGCTGTTGCAATCAGCATAAAACTAAAAAAGCAACTAGCTGCTTCGATTTCAACGAATACAACTAGTTGCAAGTACCTTTTAGTTTAGCTTTATATTTAATACTTTGAACGAGTAAAGTAGATCTGTTAAAGTGTAGAAAGTGAAAACGGATACTAGTTTACTCTTCGAAGTTGTTTTAAAATAGATCTTAATACTTACAGGCAAAGCATTGCAACCCAGTACTTCAGCTTTTTTTCGTCACCGCAGCTATGGCTGCGAAACTCAAAAAGAGCTTCGTCCTGAATCACAAGCCTTTACCTTCAGTTGCTAACATCATTTTAAAACAACTTCTTCTTTTGTTTCCAAGGCAGTAATGGAATTTCCCATTTTTTTCCCAATTTGGAAGGTCAAAATATCCCAGGTCATTTTGAAGTCGGATAGTAAGCTATACCAAGGATATTGAAAAGTAGCGGGTCTGTTTCTTTCAAAGAAAAAATGACCAATCCAAGCAAAGCTGTAGGCAAAGACGGGCGCAATCACGGCGAGCCACCAAGGCCCAAAAATGAGCGCATAAATAAATGCAATTACGAACAGTATGGTCCCCAGAAAATGCAGTGTTCGACTCGTGAAATTCTGATGCTCCGTTAAATAATAGCAGTAAAAATCGTCGAGGTTTTGGAATTCTTTTTTCATGATGTAGAGTAGATGATTTAAGTAAATGATTAAACAGTGAAAAAAACTGGGGATTTCTCTTCTAGTGTGGTTATTACAGGGTGCAAAAATGAATACTTCAATCTAAGCTTGTCGAGTGATATTGGTAAGCACTTTCATCGTATTTAAGAACAAGTTCTGACATTTTAGAAATGAAAATGAAGCAAATTTTGCAAAGAATAAAGATGTTTTTATTAAATATTAAGAAAAATGAATTGGATATTTTTTTTAATTTGCACTAGTTGAGGAATACTCGTAATTACTCAACTACTAAACGTTGACACATTAAACTTAAAATGCTATGAATAATAACCTACAAGAGCGAGTATTCACTCAAATACTATCGCTTTACCCTAAACGCTCTGCCGCGGTAGATGAACTGTCGACTGTGCTTGGAGTCGGGAAGGATGCTATTTATCGTAGATTCCGAGGCGATACCTTAATGACACCCGAAGAATTAGTGATCCTCGCACAGAAATACAGCCTTTCGTTAGATGCCTTGATTTATGAAAAAACAGATACAGTATTTTTTCGATTCAACCCTTTCTCGCACAATGTTAGCAGTTTTGAAGATTATCTGACTACGATTGTCAAAGACCTAGAAGGGATGAATGCAATGCCAGGGACACATATTCGTTACGCTTCGTCGGAAATTCCATTTTTCTATTATGCTTATTTTCCGGAGTTGATTAGCTTCAAACTCTACATTTTTGGTCGTACCATTTGGAATTTTGACTACCTCGAAGATCAAAGCTTTAGTTTTGACTTGGTGAGTTATCCCGATATTCGCCTGACGAAAGAAATGCTAGATGGCTACCGAAGTATTCCTACGACGGAACTATGGAATTTGAATATTATGGACAATACCCTGAATCAAATTGAATATCACGTCAATAGTGATGGTTTTAAAGATAATGCGGATGCTTTGTTGCTGTATGATAAGTTGATTGAATTGGCGAATCACATGGAATTTATGGCTTCGCAAGGTTGCAAATGTAACCTAGAAGATGCGCCCGAAGAAAATAGCACCAACTTGGTGTTGTACCACAACGAAATGTTGTACACCAATAATACCATTTTGGTAAAGACGGCACAGCAGGGTTTGTTGTATACTACTTTTACCAGTCCCAATTTCTTGATTAGCGCTGATAAGCGAATGTATAAGTTTACGGAAAACTGGTTTAATAAGTTGATGCAAAAAGCAACGCCCCTGAGCACCAACGCCGAAAAAAGCCGGAAAAGCTTTTTTAAAAAATTGCGTAAAAAAGTAGAATCTGCAAAACTGCGGGTACGGTTACAGATTGAATTGGAAGATTAGCACGTCGAGGAGTATTGTTTTTTGGGAGTTGTTCGACAAACACTTACTTAAAGAGGAATAACAGTTCAACTTGATTTTTCAACAGTTCAGCAGAAAAGACTAGTCTACTTAAGGTTTTTGTTAGATTATTGTAAGGTAATTAATACCGGATAAAGTTGTTTACCATTTAAAGTAATCAATTTTATGAGCCAGTATTAAATTGAATTACTTCAACGGAAGTCCAAATACACCTTATCAAAACAATAATTTAAGATGAAAATTTTTAAAGTCACATTACTCGCTTTAGTCTTTAGTTTAATCAGCATTTATACTTCCATGGCACAAGATGCCATGCAAACAGTGAGTGGAACAATTATAGATAAACAGTCAGAAATGCCACTCATTGGCGCTACGATTGAGATTATTAGCACGGTGCCAACACGGGGCACAACAACGGACGCAGACGGGAGTTTTAGTTTGTCGGATATTCCCGTTGGGCGACAAATTTTTAGAGTAAGTTATATTGGCTATAATACTTTTTCGTTACCGAATGTCGTCGTTACTTCCGGAAAAGAAGTCATACTCAATATTTCGATGGAAGAATCCATTACGGCACTAGATGAAGTTGTCGTGACGGCAAGTGTAGAAAAAGATCGCGCGAATAATGAAATGGCGACGATCAGTGCTCGTTCCTTTTCGCTGGAAGAAGTAACTCGATACTCGGGCGGGCGGAATGACGTAGCGCGCTTAGCGGGAAGTTTTGCGGGCGTTAGTACTGCGGATGATTCTAGGAATGATATCGTTATTCGGGGAAATTCTCCGACGGGCGTACTTTGGCGCTTGGAAGGTATTCCCATTGATAATCCCAATCACTTTGCTACTTTAGGAACGACGGGCGGTCCGGTGAGTGCGTTGAATACCAATTTACTGCGAAATTCTGATTTCATGACCAGTGCTTTTCCCGCAGAATACGGAAATGCCAATGCAGGTGTTTTCGATATTGGGTTTAGAAATGGGAATAAAAACAACTACGAATTTACGGCGCAGTTGGCGGCTTTTAGTGGGATGGAAGCGATGATTGAAGGTCCATTGAGTAGCAAGAAGAATTCTTCTTTTTTGGTGAGTTATCGGCATTCTTTTGTAGAAATTGCAGACATTATTGGCATTCCGATTGGAACCAATGCAACGCCGAACTACAAAGACCTTTCTTTCAAATTAGACTTTGCGAATGGTCGTTACGGGAAATTCTCTTTTTTTGGAATCGGTGGCCTTAGCGATATTGATTTCTTAGGCGATGAAGTGGATGAAAATGATTTATTTGCAGAACCGGGCGTCGATGCTTACCCTAGATCTAAGTTGGGCGTCATCGGCATGAACCACCGTTACCTCATTGATGATCGAACCTACCTGCGAACCACCATTGCGACTTCTACGGCGCAGAGCGATTATTCGGAAGATCGTACCCTCAGTGATGCTTCTAAAGAATCGCAACTCGAAATTTCGGACATCAATAATCGCATTTCTATTTCCAGTTACCTCAACAAAAAATTTAGTGCGCGGCATACTTTGCGAGTTGGTATTTTGGGAGAAGTATTTAGATTAGATTCTAAATTCAGATCTCGTACCGAAACCCCCGATTGGGTGACAGTGCGAGATTTTACGGGCAATTTAGCGTTACTCCAAGCTTACGGACAATCGCAGTATAAAATCAGTGAACAACTAACCTTGAATACGGGATTGCACTTTCAATTTTTAGATTTTAATGATCATTATGTTGTTGAACCTAGAATTGCGATCAATTATCACCTCAACGCGAAAAGTACCCTTAACTTTGCCTACGGATTACATAGCCAAATGCAAGCCTTACCCATTTATCTACTTTCGACACAACAAGCAGATGGTAGCTACGCACAAACCAATGCAGATTTAGACTTTGCTAAAAGTAATCACTTTGTCGTATCTTATGATTTGAAATTGAATACGGATTGGCGTGTAAAAACGGAAATTTATTATCAACAATTGTTTGATATTGCGGTGGAAAAAGAAGCGAGTAGTTTTTCGGTTTTAAATGCAGGCGCGGATTTTGTATTTCCTGAAGTAGCGAATCTAGTAAACGAAGGGAAAGGACAAAATTACGGCCTTGAATTGACCGTAGAGAAATTTTTCAGCCAAGGATACTACGGTTTATTGACCGGTTCCGTTTTTGAATCAACGTACGAGGGTAGCGATGGGGTGGAAAGAAATACCGCTTTTAATAACAATTATGTATTAAACTTTTTGGCTGGAAAAGAGTTTAAAATTGGTAAAACAAAACGACACGCGCTGTCGATAGATTTAAAAGTAACGAGAGCCGGAGGACGATTTTATACGCCAGTAGATTTGGAAAGTTCTCGACTCGCGGGAGAAGAGCTACTTTTCGAAGACCGAGCATTTAGTGAGCAATACGATCCTTACTTCCGTTTTGATTTCAAAATTGGCGTACAGCTGAATAGCAAAAAGCGTAAATTCGCCCAGCAATTTTTCTTAGATTTTCAGAACGTTACGAACAACCAAAACGTCTTTGCCAATCGCTACAATCCACAAACCAATCAGGTAAATACGGTTTATCAATCTGGATTTTTTCCCGATTTATTATATCGAGTACAATTTTAATACT
>CALFBG010000114.1 GCA_937951685.1 uncultured Saprospiraceae bacterium
GTAATTTTGATTGTTGCCCGCTGCGTCGCAATATCCCGTCGGTGGATTTGTATTAGCTGCGGTTACATCGAAACTTTGAGTTACTTCCGCTGCTGAATTGTAAGTTGCATTTCCTGCTTGATTGGCTGCGATGATTACGGTGACGGTTGTTCCGTTTAGACTAATGGTATTTCCATTAATTGTTGCAGGACCACTTACAATGGAAAAGCTTACCGCTAATCCCGAACTTGCCGTTGCGTTAAGTTCAAAGTCTGCGTCGGTAGTCAACTTATCGGCAAGGCTTGCGAAGCTAATAGTTTGATCTAATAAAGCTGGTGCAGTTACGTTGAAACTTTGAGTTACTTCTGCTGCTGGATTGTAAGTTGCATTTCCTGCTTGATTGGCTGCGACGATTACGGTTCCGGTTGTTCCGTTTAGACTAATGGTATTTCCACTAATTGTTGCAGGACCACTTATAATGGAAAAGCTTACCGCTAATCCCGAACTTGCCGTTGCGTTAAGTTCAAAGTCAGCGTCAGTTGTTAATTTATCTGCAAGCGCAGCAAAAGCTATACTCTGGTTTTGCGGTCCAACGGTTCCGGTTGTTCCACAAATTCTAATTTCTTTAATCTTAGCATCAGAGCCTCCCTTGCGTAAGCGCAAATATCGCGTCGTCAAACCAAGGTTTGAAAAAGTTTCCCACTGATTGTATAATTGTGTACTATAAGTAATGCTTTCCGTATTCCAGCTACCTGGACTTCCCGTAGCAATTCCAAATTCCCCAATTCCAGAGCCATCTAAAAGTGCAATACCATAAATTTCATATACTTGTCCGAGGTCAATATAACTATAAGCTTCTCCCCAAGGTAAGAACCAATCGGTTGTCGGCGCAGTATTCCCCGCCTCACAAACGGGATTACCCGCTAAAGCTTGTTCATCCACTAAAGCACCAGGACCGTTTGCATAAAAAGTATTGGAATTAGTTGCTTCATCGTAGATCATGTCACTCGTCAAAGGAATGATGTTACAGTTGCAAGGATTACCTGCATCAACAACATTAAACGACTTTTCTACTGCTGGCGCTGGATTGTAAGTCGCGTCACCCGCTTGAGTAGCTCGTATGATAACGGCGCCTTCATTGCCGGTTAAACTTACTACGTTTCCGATTAGCGTTGCTGGCCCGGTAACAATCGTATAGTTTACCGCTAATCCCGAACTTGCGGTAGCGTTTAGACTAAAGGCTGGATCGGTTGTCAGTTTATCAAGTAAGTCAGGGAAGTTAATACTTTGGCTTTGTCCCGCAGAAGTAGTGACAGCAAAGCTTTGTTCCACGGCAGTTGCAGGATTGTAATTTGCATTTCCAGCTTGACTGGCTTGAACGGTAACGATGCCTTCCGCTCCCGTCAACGTTATCACGTTTCCACTTACCGTTGCTGGTCCGGTAATAATACTGTAGCTGATCGCTAATCCCGAACTTGCCGTAGCGTTTAATGGAAATGCTGCTGCGTTGGTAAACTGATCTGCGATGGCGGGAAAAGTAATCGTTTGATCCTGTGGTCCATTCAAGGTAGCACCACAAATTCTAATTTCAGTAATCTTAGCATCAGAATCTGATTTGCTCAATCGTAAGTAACGCGTCGTTACTCCTAATCCGGTGAAAGATTTCCACTGGTTATATTGTTGTGTACTGTAATCAATGAAATTACTATCCCAACTTCCCGGTGTACCACTAGCGATACTAAAATTCCCAATACCAGAACCATCGAGTAAGGCAATACCATAGATCTCATAATTTTGTCCTAAATCTAGGTAAACACTGCTGGCGCCCCAAGGTAGGAACCAATCTTTATTCGCACCTAAAGTACCGTTATCACAGATTGGATCACCAGCACTATTCTGCTCGTCCACCAAACTTCCAGGACCATTTTGGTAATAAGTATTAGCGTTATTTAGTTCATCATAAATCATATCGCTCGTCAAAGGAATGATGCTACAGTTACAGCCTGCATCATCGTTTACGGTAAAGCTTTGTATCACGTCCGCCGCAGGATTATAGCTTGCATTTCCAGCCTGACTGGCTTGCACTACAACGTCGCCCGCTACACCAGTAAGGCTAATGGTGTTTCCACTAATTGTTGCTGGTCCAGAAAGAACGGTAAATTCAACGGCTAATCCCGAACTTGCCGTTGCCGTAAGGGCAAAAGCAGGACTTGAGGTCAACTGGTCTGCGATAGGAGAGAAGTTGATGGTTTGATTTTGTAAAACAGGACTACTGCCTTCTGTTAAACTAAGGTGTTGATTAATTGCAGGATTCAATACTTCATCGACGGTACCAGAAGGCCATTTGACAACGAGTTTGCTGATCTGCGTAGCGTCAGCTAAACCAAAGTGTTGTTTAAAAGAATTCATAATGCCGTATCCTTCTCCCGAGCGTACTTCTCTAATTTGTATGCCCCAATCGCCATAAATTTCTACTCGCGCGCCGATACCATTAATGTTACTATTTGTTCCTGTCAAGGTAGTTGTAAAATAGTTATTGCTACCACCGTCATTCATGAAAAGAATATCATCAATCGTACTTGGACTCGTAAATAAGTTAGCGTAACCTGCGTAGATGTCGAGGTAGCCATCATTATTAAGATCCCCAATGGCAAAAGATTCAATGTCGTCACTCGTAAAAGGATCAACTACTTCCGTAAAACTTTTATCGCCATCGTTCAGGAACAAGCGATCTTGTGTTCCTGAAATTAGAAGGTCAACAAAACCATCATTATCAAAATCTCTAAAGATAGCCTGAATACCAAAGAAGTCTAGATTATCTGCCATGCCACTCGTCGCAGTGATATCAGTAAAAACACCATTGCCGTCATTTTCAAATAACAAGCTCAGGCTATAGTGATTTAGAATAAAGCAATCCATGTCTCCATCGTTATCAATATCTGCAAAATCAGCAGACCAACTTTGATCGCCTAGTTTCAAATTAGCTTGTGCTGCTACTTCGCTATAATTATTATTTCCATCGTTTTCAAACAACATATTAATTCGACGTGGGTCGGTAGGGTCACTTACGCCACCACGGCATTTAGAAAGATACATATCTAAGTCACCATCGTTGTCGTAATCCGTCCAGATGCTCGCATAATTCCCCGAGTTATCGCTGGCGGGTGTCGTCGTCGCATCAAATAAGCTAGGATCAAAAACAAAGTTTCCTCCCCCCGTATTTCGATACTTCCGACTTTCTGCATCATCGTGGCACGCAAAAATATCGATCAAGCCATCGTTGTCAATATCTACGAAGTTAGAACCCTGCAAGAAAATATTAGATGCTGCTAAGATCGTTGAATTAAAAGCACTACCGTCCGCATTAGCTTTGATAAGTTTAATGTTGTCATAACTTCCTCCCACCAAAATATCGTTATAGCCATTTTGATCCATATCGGCGATACACATACTCCATTCACTACTCGTATGAACATCACCAAAGTTGTAATTGCTAAAGGCACCATTGGCAGCTTGTTGATATTCAATATTGAGATTTTTTCCTTGATTAAATCGAATAATGTCATCCAATTGATCTCCGTTCATATCAGCAATCCCAATTGCCACACCACTATTGAAATCGGTATTCGATAGCAAAGTAGATTGATTAGAAAAACTCACAGTTTGAGCCAAACCATTCCCTAAACAGCAACTCAGCAAAATAAATAAAATCAGGGAGAAGCCTTTTATCGATTTACGATAAAAATTAGTTGTAAGATTCATGGTGTTAGTAATTGTAAAGTGCTAGTTAAATAAAAATTGTTTAGAGAGGTTTTTAATATTTTGAATTTAGCTTCCGCTTATTTTTTAATTGGATACTTTTTTTCTTTTGTCATAAATGCTGTAGCAGCCTCGTCAAGACAAGCTTGTAAAATGGCCGCAAAATGTTGCCCATTGGGAGGATTAAATAAATTCAAATGATCTCCGGGTACATCTCTGACGACAATACCGTCTGTAGCATAATCTTGCCAACCCAAAAAATCAAAATCATCCATGTAGAATCGGCGTTCCGTTGCTCTAAATAAATGTAGTTTTCCTTCGTAAGCTTTGATACGATAATTATCGTAAGCCAGCTGATGCATACGATCGACGAGCGCCGCATAGTCCACTTCTTTTTTATTTAAAGCAGTACCTTCGGACTTCGCTTTACTGAAAAGCCAACGTTGATATCTTCTTTTCCAAGTATAACTTTTATATAAAATATTAGGAATTGGATCTTTAAGAATAGAGGATAAATTCCAAACGATCTTTTTACCTAAGGCAGAAAGTTTTTGATAGTAGCCTTTAGCACGCGGTACGCCCGTGAGTTCTGGTCGTAAAACCGTATCGAACATTCCGAGTAGCATGACCTTTTTTCCCATGGCTTGAAGTTGTTGCGCCATTTCGAACGCAATTAAGCCACCAAAAGAATATCCTGCTAAAGCGTAAGGACCTTCCGCATCTACTTTTTGAATCTCAGCAATGTAGTGCGCCGCAATGTTTTCCATGCGATCTAAAGGATCGGCTTCACCGTCTAAGCCTCGGGGTTCTAATCCGTATACGGGCTGATCTTTATCCATGTGAGAAGCCAAGGTATTGAACAAGAGCACGTGATTTCCAGCGCCGTGTAAAATATAAATTGGAGGTTTGCTGCCAGTAGTTTTAATTGGAATTAAGGAACTCTTTTTGAGCTTTCCTTGCATCGATTGCTCCAGCAAACGGGCCAGTTGTTGAATGGTTGGTTTACTGATTAGACTAGAAAGTGGCAATCGTTTCTGCGTTGCCTTTTCTACTTTTGCCATCATCTTTACCGCAACTAAAGAATGACCACCAAGATCAAAAAAGTTATCGGTAATACTAATTGAATCTAGACCAAGCAATTCTGACCAGATCGTAGCAAGTAATTTCTCCGAGTTACTGGTCGGTGCGAAAAACTTACGATTACTTAGTTCTGGATTTCGCTCCGGAACGGGTAATTGATTTCGATTGATCTTCATGGTCGCCGTCAGTGGGAATTTTTCCATAATCACGTACGTCGCTGGAACCATGTAATTGGGTAACTTTTCCTTTAAATAGGCAATCAACTTTTCTCGTTCAAAAGGAAGTCCTTTTTCTAAAATTAAATAAGCGACCAATTGCTTCAAATCGGTCTGGTCTTCGCGGACAATCACTACATTTTCACGGACACCTTCCCATTGTGAAATAATGGATTCAATCTCTCCCAATTCAATCCGATAACCTCGGATCTTTACTTGATTGTCAGCCCGCCGCAAATATTCAATATCTCCGTTGGATAAATAGCGTGCAATATCTCCCGTGCGATAGAGTTTTTCTCCCGTGTTTTTACTAAAAGGATGCGCAATGAATTTTTCTGCGTTCAAAGCAGGGCGCTTAAAATAACCATCAGGAGCTAGGCCAACACCACCGACATAAATTTCTCCCGGAACACCAATCGGTACTTCCTGTAGGTACTGGTCTAAAATATAAATTTGTACATTTTTCAAAGGTCTACCAACAGGTTCGTAGCCCGTTTCTGCTTGCGTTGCTAAACGATCGCCTTCTATTTTTTTGGTGGTAGACCAAATTGTCGTCTCCGTTGGACCATAAATATTATAAAGTGCTTTGGTTCTTTTGACCAAATTATGTGCGAGTTCTTTCGTTAGTCCTTCCCCACCGCAAAGCGCCGTAAAGTTTTCGTGTCCTTGCCAACCTGCGAGTAAAAGCATTCGCCAAGTAGCAGGTGTTGCTTGTAGCAGGGTAGCCTTGGAGGCAATTAATTGATCGTTTAAAAGAAAGCCATCCGTTTTAACTTCGGCACTACCAATAATTACTTTCGCTCCAATCAGTAAGGGCAAAAATAAGTCTTGCACCGACGGATCAAAAGAGATGGAAGCAACGGCAAAAATAGCATCTTCTGCTTGTAGACCAACGGCTGCTTGCATCGCTAGATGATGATCCACAATCGTATAATGTGGCATGACGACGCCTTTCGGTTTTCCGGTAGAACCAGAAGTATAAATGACATAAACTTTATCCGTGGCAAGAATATCACGATCAATATTTTGAATGCGCAGGCTATTTATTTTTTCAATTTCTTTTTCTAAGCAAATTTTATGAATCGCAGGATCCGTGAAATTCATCATCAAGTTGCGCTGCGTAATCATGTATTTTGCTTGGGCATCTTCCATGATCACTTGCAGGCGTTCAGTTGGATTGACGGGATCGAGGGGGACGTAAATAGCACCGACCTTCATGGTAGCTAATAAGCTGACCAATAAATCAATGGAACGATCTAAGTAAATACCTACAAAATCTGCTTTTTTTATTCCTTGCTGACTTAAGTATTGAGCCAGTTGGTTGGCACGGATATTAAGTTCTTCGTAGCTGAGGTATTGCTGCTCAAATTCTACGGCAATTTTATTGGGCGTTCGTTCTGCTTGCTGTTCAAATAATTGGTGCACACAAACCGAATTTGGGAAATCTGCCTCCGTCGCATTCCAAGCGGCAAGTTGTTGTCGTTCTGCTAAAGGCAAAATATTTAAGCGATCAATTGGTGTTTCGGCTGCTTGAATAATACTTTCTAATAATGTTTCAAACTCGGCTAAGCGGCGTTGAATCGTCGTTGCATCAAATAGGTCCGTATTGTAAATCCACTCAAAGTCGATGCCCTGCTCCTGCGGTTTGACATTGATGAACATATCGAAAGTTTCGTAGTTCCTAGGCAAGGCTTGTAGTTCGACTTCCATGTCGGCAAATGCTAACTCGCCCATTGGGGTATCCATATTGAAAATCACAGAAACGATGGGTTGCCTGCTTAGATCTCGCGGTAACTGTAGCGCTTTGACTAAGGCACCGAACGCATAGTCTTGATGTTCGAACGCATCTAAAACTAAATTACGCGTCGTTTTTAATTGTTCCGCAAAACTAGCTGTCCCGTGGGTTGCTAAGCGTACGGGAATAAGATTCACGCCGTGTGCTACCAAATAAGGGTTATCAGAATTAGCTTGACTAGCGGCGGTAATTCCTAGCACAAAGTCCTCTTGCTTCGATAGTCGATACAGGAAGCACTGAAAGGCGGTATACATTAAGTTGAAAAAAGTAGTGCGATGGTCTTTGGCGGTATGCTTCAAAGCCTCGTACGTGCTGGCCGAAAGTTGCATTTTTTCGCAGCTGGCGGTGTAAGTTTTTAACGCGGGACGAAAGCGATCCGTTGGTAATTCCAATACGGGCGTTCCGTTTTTAAATTGATCCAACCAAAATTTTGCGGCAGCTTGCTCTTCTTCGCTACCTTGATAAGCATTTTTTTCTAGGGCGAAAGTGCTTAGTTGTTTGACCTCCGGTAACTCGGCCGTTTTGCCTGTATAGTGAGCAGTGTATAATTTGCTTAAATCGTTAGCTAAAATACCACAAGACCATCCATCTGCAATAATATGGTGGGCTGTCATTAAGAGTTTATGCTCTCCTTCGTTAAGGCGAATGATTTTTACTCGAAATAAGGCTTCTTTAAAAATATCAAACGCTTTTTCTCCTTCTTCAAAACGTAAATTGGCTAAGCTGCTCTTTTTTTCTGTTTCGTCTAAATGAGTAAGGTCAATTAAATTAATATCAATTTCTACCTTGGGAAGAATGGTTTGAAATAATTCATCGGCGTGAAAGCGCGTGCGCAAGGCTTCGTGTCGATCCGTTAGATCCTGCACAGCTTCGCGCATTTTTTCTAAACAAATTTGTCCCTTGAGACTAATTTCAGAAGATAAGTTATACGCAGCCGCAGCATCATTCCCGAGTTGTTGCTCAAGCCAAATTTCTTGTTGTCCTTCCGTTAGGGGTATTTTTTTTTTTTCTGTTGAAAAGGTTTTTTGAGCAGGCTCTTCGGTTAACTTAGGAAGTAAAGGCGATGGCACAATTTGATTATGGTCTTCTACTTCGGCTAAGGTGATTTTGAAAAAACCTGCGGTTTGCATTTCTTTAATGATCTCTTCGATCATGCGGCAAGTAAAGTCCAAGTCTTCCTCTGTGTGCGCCGTAGAAACGAGTCCCGCCCGTTCGGTTAAGTGAACGCCTTTGGCACGCAAGTAAAAATAGAATAGTCTTGCGATCGGATTATCATCCACCACTTGAATAGAAAAAACGGAAGCGGTTGAGTAAATGCGCAAAGGTACTTTTGTGGCTAAGAAAAGTTTGCGGAGTCGCTCGGCAAAGCGTCTGGTCTTTTCGTTTAATTCGTGATATAGCTCTGGTCCTCGCCGCTTGATTTCAGTCAGCGCCGCGTAGGCAGAAGCTAGGCACAAAGGATGTTTTACGAAAGTACCACCAAAGAAAGTTACCCCCGCTTCTGGAATGGACTCGTCTCCAAATTGCCACATTCCACCGTCAAAAACATCTAAGTATTTTGATTTTCCCGCAAGGGCTGCCATCGGTAATCCACCGGAAAGAATTTTACCATAACAAACTAAATCTACTTCAATGTCAAACCATTCCTGCGCACCGCCCGGTGCTACTCGAAATCCAGTAATCATCTCATCAAAGATCAAAGCAATATCTTGCTGACTCGTAATGGATTTAATTTGATGAAAAAGCGCTTTGCGTTGCAAATGCGGATTCATGGGTTGTACCGGCTCAATTAAAATTGCGGCTAATTCTTCCGCATTTTCTTCGATGATTGTTAAAAGTTTAGGATCGTCATAGTTTAGCACCATGACATTTTGCATCAAGGATAATGGAATCCCCGGGGAAACAGGCATCGTTACCGATTTACCATTTCGCTGAATAGCACGTGCTAATAATTCATCTGAAATCCCGTGATAGTCTCCTTCGAAAACAATAATTTTATCTTTCCCCGTCACAGTTCTTGCAGCACGCACGGCAGCAGCTAAAGCTTCCGAACCCGTGTTGACAAAAGTGACGCGTTCCATTCCCGTGAGTTCACAAAGTAATTCTGCTACTTGATGCGCTAAGGGCGTAAGTACTCCTAGTTCTATTCCTTTTGCCAATTGTTCTTGTACGGCCGTTTGAATAAAGTCCGGCGTATGTCCCATCAAACTAATTCCGAAAGCCATCACGTAGTCGACGTATTCGTTGCCATCCAAGTCCCAAATCTTAGAACCTTTAGAACGGTCTATGGCAATTTGATAGACCATATCTTTCCAGAGTTTATTAAAACTGGTAATTGATCTAGGGTCAGCATATCGGGGTCGTTGCTTGGCAATTAAAGCTTGCGAGGATTTCGTACGGGCAGTATAAAATTGAATGAATTCTGTTAAATATTTTCGTTGTTGCGGCGTAAGGCCATCGCTATCTTTTTTATCAATAGGTCTCCACGGACCATGCTTCTTTCCTTCGTCAGCTAATTTTTTTTGTGCCGTTGGAGAGTTTGTAGCTTTTGCCTTTACGATTGGTTTGGGAACAACGGGTTGTTCCTTCGAAGTCGTTGGTGGTGTCGGTGTATGTATAGGTGCTTGCAACTGACCACCACTTAATAAGCTCAGTTGTTGTTGCATCAAATGAAGTTGCTGGTTGATGATGGCTTGTACACTGCCCGGTGCTGCGGGAGGCATCGTATTTAGTGTGACGTTAGGGGTATATGTTGGTGGTGTCGGTGCATTAATTCTATTCTCCGTTGGCGTGGGTAGCGGTGCAATATTTGGGGTAACATTTGCCACGCTGGGTGTTGCATTTTGTGCAGTAGCACGAGCCGCATCCATCTCCGTTTCGTACGCTGTACTTGGCAGTTGTCCGTCAATATATTCTGATAAAGTATCAATCGTCGGTAAGTCATCAAAAAGTTGTCGGAAGCTTAACTTCACGTCAAATTGCTTTTTAATCTTACCAATGGCTTGTGTCAGAAATAAGGAGTCAAACCCTAACTCAAGAAAGCTGGTGTAGTCGCCTAGTTCTTCCACACTCATCCCACTGAGTTGGTGAAAGATATCCTTTAGGTCTCTTGTGACTAAATTTTTTCTTTGAACTTCTGGGGCGTTCATAGTTGTTTGTTTTACAGTACTAGCAATAGGTTCAAGGTCATTGATTTTTGGGGTCGGCAGTTTCGCTTCGATCCAGAAACGTTTTTTCTCAAATGGATAGGGGGGAAGTGAAGTCCGCTGAAAGGGAAGATGCGCTGCGCATAACGACCAGTTAATTTCCATTCCAGACAACCACAACTGACCTAGAGTTTTTAAGATAAAAGCAAGATCATCCGTTTTTTCTTTTGGATGTTTTAAAGAGGCAAGAATAAGTTGCCCCGCAGGTTTTTGAGGGTGTTGGCGTGCAAAGGTACTAAGGGTTTGTCCGGGGCCTATTTCTAGCAAAAATCTTTCTGATAGTCCGAAGATTTGACTAATGCCATCCGAAAATCTGACCGTTTGTCGCAAGTGTTTTACCCAATAGCTGGCCTGTTGGATCTCGCCAGGTTTCACCCAGTCTCCCGTAACGTTAGAAACAATCGGAATACTAGCTTCTTGATACGGGATTGTTTTTAAAAAAGCTTCAAATTCTGCTAAGATTGGTTCTACCATCAAGGAGTGTGCAGCGACGGAAATGTGAAGTCGCGGCGCGTGAATTGCTGCCTTTGTTAATTTTTCTTTAATCCGATCAATGGCCACAACGGAACCCGAAACAACGCAGTGATCTGGTTTATTAATGGCCGCGAAACTCAAGGTCTCGTCCATATAAGGTTCTACGTCTGCTGCTGGTAATGGAATACTCAGCATCGTTCCTTCCGGCAAGGTTTTGAAAAGTTGACCTCGCTTTGCCACTAGAGCCAAACTGTCTTCCAAAGAAATCACGCCTGCCACGCAAGCCGCGGTATATTCTCCTAAACTATGACCAATCATTTCCGTGGGAATAATTCCCCAAGACAACCAAAGTTGCGCCGTAGCGTATTCAATTGTAAACAAAAGCGTAATCGCGTGTAGCGGATCCGTAATGGGAATATGCTCAAGTGGTTCTTGCTCCGTGCGTGGTGGATACAAGTTATCTTTTAAATCTAATTGGTGTTTTTCTTTTAAAATAGTCAGACACTGATTTACCGTCGTTCGAAAGACGGGTTCTTGTTGGTACAAACTCCAACCCATATTCGTATGCTGGGCGCCACCCCCCGGAAACATAAAGACTACTTTATCCCTAGTGCTATCCGTCGCTTTCGCGAGAAGTTTCCGTTGGTCATTTTTTGATAAGGCATCAGCCGCTTCGGATAAAGAAGCCGCAACGATTATTTTTCGGTGTTGAAAATGTTTTCTTCCTCGTTGTAGTGTCGTTGCTACGTGGTGTAAATCTAACGCAGGGTGTTCTTCCAAGTATTTTCCTAAACGGGAAGTTGCTTGCTCCAGTGCCATTTCTGTTTTCGCAGAAAGCACCAAGAGTTGATGAGAACGTTCTACTGGAGGCGTTGTAAGTATTGGTGCTTCTTCTAAAATAATATGTGCATTTGTTCCGCCTAAACCAAAAGAACTTATCCCTGCTCTGCGAGGAGTATCTTTTGCTTCCCAAGCTCTTAATTGGTCATTAACGTAGAATGGCGTTTGCTCAAATTGAATTTGAGGGTTCGCTTTTTTGAAATGCATAATTGGAGGCAGCACGCGATGCTTGAGTGCCAAAACCGTTTTTATAATACCTGCGATGGATGCTCCTGCATCTAGGTGACCAATGTTGGTTTTCACCGAGCCAATCGCACAAAATTCTTTTTTATCGGTAAACTGCTGGAATGCTTTTGTCAGTCCCGCAATTTCTATCGGATCTCCAATGCGTGTTCCCGTTCCGTGGGCTTCGAGGTAACCTAAGGTTTCTGGGTTGATACCCGTTTTTTGGTACGCTTTGCTAATGGCACTGGTTTGTCCTTTTATACTCGGTGCCGTAAAACCAATTTTATCAGAACCATCGTTATTAATAGCGGTACCTTTGATGACGGCGTGAATCGTATCTCCGTCCGCAATTGCTTGGCTTAATCGTTTTAACGCAATAAAAGCCATTCCATTTCCACGTACCATCCCTTGCGCATCCGCATCAAATGCTCTGCAATAACCATCGGGAGAAAGCGCATGGCCTTCTTTGTGAAAATGCCCTGCGTAGACTGGTGGTTGAATACGACCGCCGCCAACGAGTACAATATCACTATCTCCCATCAGAATACTCTGACAAGCTAAATGCACCGCAACGCCGGAAGAAGAACAGGCGGTTTGAATATTAACCGCAGGACCTTTTAAATTTAATTTGTAGGCGACTCGCGTGGCCGGAAAATCTTTTTCTAAGGTAATACCCAGCATAAAATCATCCACCGATTTGAAGTATTGTGGATGCGTCATTACATTATTGACGAGATAAGTATTACGCGCCACACCACCAAAAACACCAATTGTACCTTGGTAGTGTTCGGGATTGTAGCCAGTATCTTCCATCGCTTCGTAAGCACATTCTAGAAAAATACGATGCTGTGGATCCATCAATGCAGCTTCCTTGGGCAAGTAGCCAAAAAAGCTGGCGTCAAAACAAGCCGCATCTTCAAGTGGCATGCCCCGATTGACGTAACTTGGATCATTAAGGACAGCAGGATCAACGCCCTCTGCTTTCAACGTTTCGGCGGTGAAACTTTCACTAACATCTTTTTGGTTAATAATATTTTTCCAAAAAGTATCAAGGTCCTTAGCGCCAGCAAAACGTCCACTCATTCCAATAATAGCGATGTCGGAGGAAGCTTTAACTTTGGGAGTTGCTTCGGGTTTAGTCTTCGAAACCGTATGTTCGGAAGGTGGTTGCTCATAGTTTAACTGCTTTGCTAAGTCCCACGTTGGTGCGCTGATAAAATTATCTGCTAAGACGCCTTTCCAAGATTGGGCGAGGGCGGGATTAATTTTTTTATGTTGTAATAAACGGATATCTCCCATCGGTTTAGAATCTGCGTAGATTCCATCCGTCATTTTTTTATTTAAGTCTTTATAAGGTGTCAATAAATTTGGATGAAAAGGAAGACCAATCGTTTCGCATAATTGTTCCATCACGGCTTGCGGATTTTCGACGAGCGTTTCGTAGCTCAGTCTGAATTGTCGATTAGCTGGCACATTTTCCAAGAAGCTTAAAATATTGCGGTGGCTTTCTGTCCAAATTAATTCCCCTAAAGCTTTGGGCGTATAATTGTGAGGGTGAAGGTACATGACTTGGTCCATATGCATTTTAGCGAAAGAGCTAATCATCGCGTAAGGATGTCGGACTAAGTGAATATAAATTGCATCGTCAAAAATTTCCTCCGCGTGGTCTAGCACTGCGAGATCTGTTGCGTAAGATGGAGATTTGTCGACTAAAATTTTATCGCCAATCCAATCTTGTAAAGTTTGATAAACTTGCTGACAAGTATAGCCTTGTTCCGCGAAGGATTGTACCATCGTTTTAGCAGCGTGCGCGTCAATAGATTTAATTTCCATAATGGTGCGCAGCAGTCCTTCTTGCCAAAGACTAAATTTATGCTGATAAGCGTCGTTGCGTTCTTGCAAGGTATTGAATCCCAGCAATTGCAATTCGTTCGCGGCAAAGATAACGGGATGTCCGGCGAGCATTACCCTGAGCAAAGTTGTACCCGAACGAGGTGGTGCTAAGATAAAAATGGCGCGCGGATTTTTTTTATTTTTCAGTTTTGGATCCGCCTGAAAGCGAGGGACTAAGTTGGCAAAATCAGCAAAGTCTTTCGCTTGCAACTTTGGCGATTTGATTTTGCTTGGCGATCCTTTTTTTGTTGATGCGTCGCTTGAGAAATTTTTACGCACCGCTTCAGGATAATCTTTCGCTAGCATCGCAGCGTAACTGGCGATGGTTGGTGTATCAAAAATGGTAATGATAAAAATAGGTTCCCCTAAAGTTTCTTGTAGGATATTAATGAACTTGGCGGCTTGCAGAGAATTTCCACCGAGTTCAAAAAACTTATCTTGTATTCCAACCTGATCTAAGGCTAAAATGTCACACCAAAGTTTACTCAGAAATTTTTCTAAGTTCGTGGAGGGCGCGACGTAACTTTGGTTGAGCGTTGGGCGTTGGGTGCTTGGTTTTGGTAGTGCTTTGCGATCTACTTTTCCTGAATTTGCCAAAGGCATTTGATCCAAGAAAATGAAAAGTGCCGGCACCATGTACGCGGGTAAATGTTTTTCTAAATATGTTCTGAGTTCGGTGGTATTGAGTTGTGCATTCTTTTTGAGCACAAGGTAAGCGACCAACTTTTGATCGGCAGCGGGTGCGTCCGTGATGATAGTAATGGCTTCTCTAACGGCTTCGTGTTGTGTGAGCACCACTTCAATCTCTCCTAGTTCAATCCGGTATCCTCGCAATTTTACTTGGTGGTCTGTTCTGCCGATGAAGTCAATCGTACCATCGGGCAACCATTGCGCTAAGTCTCCCGTGCGGTAGAGCCGTTTTGTTTTATCTTCCTGAAAAGGATGAGAAATAAAGCGTTCGGCTGTCAGTTGCGGTCGATTAAGGTAACCGCGTGCGACTCCTTTTCCTCCAATATAGATTTCTCCAGCGGTTCCGACGGGAACTTGCGCTAAGTTTTCGTTAAGAATAAAAATTTCGGTATGATCAATACAGGTTCCAATGGGAACTTTGGTCGCTTGAAAGTTGGGCGGTACGATGAATACGGTTGTTCCCACGGTTGCTTCCGTTGGACCATATTGATTTACAATCCGGCAAGTTGGCAATAACTGTTGGTGTTGTGTCACCAAAGCGCCGGGTAATGCTTCTCCTGCTAGATTGACCGATTTTAAAGACTGTAATTGGCTCAATTCGCTTTGTTCCAATAAGAGCGCGTACAAAGAAGGAAAGCTCAACAAATTTGAGATTTGATGGTCTTCAATAAAGGCCGCTAAACGTTTGATATCTTTTTCTAAATGCTCTGGCGCGATGACCAAGGTAGCACCTTGTAGTAAGGTTTGAAAAATCAATAGCACCGAACCATCAAAAGCAAAAGAATAGGCATAGAGAAAGCGTTCAACGGGTAATTGAAAACGATCTAAATGTCCTTGTACCAAATTGACGACGTTGCGATGTTCAATGAGTACGCCCTTGGGTTTACCCGTTGAGCCAGAAGTGTAAATTGTATAACTTAGGTGTTCGGGTTGAATTGTTATTTTAGGGGCTTGATCACTTTCTTTGCTAATTTCTTCTGACCAATCTTGATCTAAGCAAATAATTTTTGCCGCAGCAGGATTTGGTAAGATTGCTAAAAGAGCGCTTTGGCTGAGGATAATGCCTGCTTGCGTGTCGGATAGCATCCAGTCGAGTCGTTCTCGGGGTGTTTCGGGTGATAAAGGAACATAAGCCGCTCCCGCTTTTAAGACGCCGAGGATACCGATAATCATTTCCACGGATCGTTCTACGCAAATAGCGACTAGCGCTTCGTTGCCTAAGTCGTATTGTAAAAGGTGATGGGCCAATTGGTTGGCTTTAGCATTGAGTGTATGGTACGTTAACTGTTCTCCCTCAAAAACCAATGCGGTCGCCTCGGGAGTGAGCAGTACTTGTTGCTCAAACCAATCTACGATAGTTGCTTTGGACTCGGAAGCAGTCGATTTATTTTGTTTTACACTCATATTGCGGACGAAAGCCGTTTTGTTATCGTTGCTTAATGCTGGGAGGTGAAAATACGGAACAACTTCATTTATTACGATTTATAGCTTAGCCAAATTTTTTTATTAAAAAATTAAATTAGCAGCAGCCAAGGCTGAATCCAGCTTTGGTTGTAGGAAATAAATAAAATGATTACTCAATTCTTTACAATATTCTTTACAGTACTAATATCTGGTCGGTGGGGGGAACCTATTTAAAAGACAAAATGTGATTTTACTTCGTTGAACATCACTAGTTTGTCGATGGTAACCAGTTAGGAGGAATTAGACTTAGCAAATTACTTAAAACTTAGAAAAGAATCATACCCCGAATCTGGTATTTTTCGTGGTTTTGGGCTAAAAAGTGTGATTAATAGATAATATAATATTGATTTTTAATGTTTAATCTGTATGTCTCTTTTTGAGGCTAAATGCTGTTAAAGTTTGAATAACCTTAAACATATTAGACAAAAAAATATTTTAAAAAAAGATTGAATTCCCCTTGGTATGGCATAGTTTTTTCTACTATTTTTCTCGAAACCAATTTGCAAACAATTTAAGACCAATCAATCATGAAAAATTCAATTTATTCCTTTTCTGCCTACACTTTAGCTTTAATGTTAAGTCTTTCTTTTTTCGTTACCTTATTTTTGGTATTTAAAATGAATTTTGTAGTTGGATTATCGATTGTTGGATTTCTGGCATTTGTGGTTGCTTTGATATTTAGTGATGGTGATTTAATTCAAGAAATTGAAGAATAAATAATTTTCAGATAAGCCATAAACTGGCTTTTGCCAATAGTTTAAGCTACAAAAAGGGCGAATCGTTAAGGTTCGCCCTTTTTGTATTTTAACAAGCGTCTATTTTAAGACGATTATTTTCAGAAAGGTTACATTCTAAATTTCTTAATATTTACGATGCCATTTTCTAGGGCATAGACGACGAGACCTGCGGTATTTCGAGACTGGGTTTTTTCGAGAATATTATTACGATGACCATCTACGGTACGCGGGCTAATAAATAGTTTTTTACCAATTTCTTGCGTGGTGTACTGTTCGCAGATGAGTTGTAGGATTTCAATTTCCCGGTTGGTAAATTTAATGGTGAAGGAGGTTTGCGGTTTGATATTTTTCTTAGTAGACATATTTTCCCGGATGACGGCCAATACTTCATCTGTGTAATAAAATCCTTTTTCCGCTACGTTTCGGATGGTATGCTCCATTACTTCGGGCTCTGTATTTTTGGGTAAATAAGAAGCAGCACCTAGTTCAATCATGTTGATAATAAAACCTTTGCTGAAGTGTGTCGTAAGAATAATAATTTTGATGCTGGGAAATGATGCTTGGAGCACTTTGGTGGTTTCAATGCCGTTGAGGTTTGGCATTTGTAGGTCAAGCAAGAGAATATCGGGTAATACAGTTCCTGTTTGGAGTTGATCAATTAAGTCCTGACCATCTTCTGCTTGCAAGCAAACGGACATTTGCTCGAAATCGTCGACGATCATGGCTAGTCCTCTCCGGAAAAGTGCTTCGTCATCTGTAATGGCTATTTTAAGTGCATTCATACGGGCAAATTTAAATAAATATTTGCTTTCATTCCTTGGTTAGGCTTACTGTTTAGCGTCAACTTTGCTTTCGCCATATTGATTCTGCTTTCGATATTTTTCATACCTAAGCCTTTTTTATTGGCTAGAAGATCTAGGTCAAATCCTTTTCCATCGTCGGAATAATTGATCTCTAGTATTTCTTTAGTCAATGCGATATGCAATGAAATTTCGGCTGCTTGACCGTGCTTGATGGAGTTACTAATGAATTCTTGAATAACTCGGAAGATATTTAAAGCTACCATTTGCTGATCAATTGTTCCTTCTTCTTTCCGTACCTCAAAATTAATGCTGACCGTATCCGTATTCGACACGCCTTCACAAAGTTCCTTGAGCGCTGCAATCAAACCGAAGTTTTCAAGCATGGGCGGTAAAAGATCGTGTGAGATTCGTCGTGTGGTATCAATAGTAGTATTAATCAGAGACTTGATATCGGTAAGAATTTGTGTCGTTTGCTCAGATTTGTTTTTTTGTTTCTGTAGCTGATACATATTCAGTTTAATCACATTGAGCTTTGAACCGAGGTCATCGTGAAGATCCTTTGCAATTCGACTACGTTCTTTTTCTTGTATTAAAATATTATTGTGCAGTAATTCTTGTTGATGCTTTAGCTTCTGGACTTGTGCATCCATTTTTTCTTTTAAGATTCTCTTTTGTGAAAAATTAAAAAATAAAACAAAGGCTAACGCCAGCAAACTCATAATCAGTATTCCAAATGAAATAAGTACTAATAACTCCGAATCTTGAAAGATTTGCTCCATTAAAAATCAGGTAATAAATATACAGTATTGGTTTAAATTTACTGACCACTATGAATAGATGAAAATTTAAACTAATACGATACGAAGTTAAGCAAATTCTTCCGTTGTCAGGGTAGTTCTATCTAAATTTTCATTCGGTTTTGACAAAAGGTGACTTTGGTTTCGAAAATCCTATTTTGATCATTGCCAATAAAAAAAGAATTTTAGAAATCAAATTTAAGATTCCATTAAAAATAAAAAATGGAATATGAGCCTCCGGCGCAGACTGTAGGAGATATGCACTAAACATAAAAATGAATAAGCTTCCCGCTAAATAAATGATTATTCCAGAGTTGATTAAACTCAATGCCTG
Source organism: uncultured Saprospiraceae bacterium (assembly GCA_937951685.1). Classification (GTDB taxonomy): domain Bacteria; phylum Bacteroidota; class Bacteroidia; order Chitinophagales; family Saprospiraceae; genus CALFBG01. Next base: position 18,292 of record CALFBG010000114.1, read on the forward strand.
TCCTCGGATAGTCTGTGGTTCTTGCTCTAGTAAAACGCGGTAAAAGTAAAATATGGAAAAAGAAATAATGACCAGATTTTCTAAGGTTTCAGAATAGCTATTAATCTGATCAATACCCTGAATGAAAAGGGTATTACAAATGATATACAATGCAACGATGGGCGCCAAAAAATACATCATTTTCCGGAAAGCAGCGGGCTTTCGAATAATTTCAAAATAGAAAAAAGACAAAAGGATAAATTCTAGCAAAGTAAACAAGTGAACTAGCGCATAATTATTTATCCCTTGTCGCGCCAAAAAAAGAGCAGCATTCTCAATTACTAAATTGGTAATGATGTAAAGGCCAAAAGTCTTAAAAGCAATATCAAGCCTACGGTATTTTAGAATTGCGATTGCTGCGGATAAAGCTAAACAAACGAGCGTTGAATAACTTATCATCCAGTAATTCTCTAGCATTATTACTCTAATTTATTTAATTTTAAACAGGCTCTAAAGCTTAATCAAAAAACAATAATGAATAAGCTGTAATTAAAAAGCAGCAGCATTATTGTTTTTTGATTAAAAGAAGGATCTATTGACCACCAGCGTTTAATGGACTATTTTGATTACCACAAATCGGCGGACAAATCACACTAAGGTCATAAGTCTTGTCATTCTTACTGTAGTCAAACATATTGTCACCATTGCTATCCACACCAACCACAATTATTTTCAACTCCTGCGTTTTTTGATCCGTCGGTTTTAAGCCTAAGTATAAGCGAATACTGTCGACGCCTTTTTCGTTGAGAATAGCCATGAAATCTGCCTTGGGCAAAGTAAAAGCGTTCGGTTTTGCATTCGCAGCGTTTGCCCACCAAGCAGCATGATCTTCTCGCCAGTCGTGTGCCCATTGTACTGCTGTCGCAGAATCAATCGGAGTAGCGAGAATTCCTGGAGATTGATTTACCGGTAATGCAGTAGGTGCTTTTTCATTTTCAGTAGCGGTACTTTGGCTTTCTTGTGGCGAACAAGCGTAAATCAATATGCTAAAAAACAACAAGCATATTGTTTGAGAAATTGATGTTTTCATTTTTGCTAATTTAGGGTTAAAAAAAATAATACGTAAGTTACAATGATACAAAAATTAAAGTATAATTCTTAATCTTGTGACATAGGTAGCACAAGATTAAAACTAACTTTGGCAGTTGAATTTGATCGAAAAGTGGGGGCTAGGGAAGAGAATTTTTTTGGTAATAGAACTTAACGCCCATTACAACCTACAATTATTCCCGAGTGGTAAGGTTAAAGTATTGTACTGCTGCATGGTCACTTTTTTTAGCCTTTTTTAGCGATAGCAAAATAAAATTTGAGTGGATTCTATTTTTTTAAAAGGAGCACCCAAGGTGATTTATGTTTATTGATGTACACCATTTCTTTAGGAAAATCTCATTTGTCGAAGGACTGATATTTAACGAATGCGGCGAGTAGGTCTTTTCCTTAAAATAAAGAGAAGCGCCAAAAGAAAAATAATCACAGCTGCAATCATCCAAAGACTTGGTCCCGCAAAACTTTGCTTCCGACAAGTTGCTTGTCCCGCCACACCGTCCGGAAGATAAGCAACTAAACCGTCACAACATTTATCAGTGTCCCATACATATGTGCCTTCCGGAATGCAATAGTCTTTGCTGAACCATTGTTTCCCACAGTGCTGTTCGTTGAACGCAGTGAGTAGACAGCGGGTACTATCTGGAAAAACGCAATCGTCTCCATCAACCACATATCCGCGTTGGATGCAATGCTTATACACGGGATTAATTGCAGCTTGTGTCCATTGGCAGCAGCAAGAAAAAAGTAGTAAAAGCAGGAATTGTTTCATGAACTATAGTAAATTTGAAGGCTTGCTTGCTCGATGATCTTGCGTGAAATTTTAGCATTGTAAATGCTTTCCAATCATTACTTGGCAATACGATGGGAAAAGTGTTGTAGGCAATTTTAGCATAAAGCGACAAGATAACAAAAGTGTAGGGAGGCTACAATTTTAGTGGATTGTTTTTTCGCTTTCAAGTCTTAGTACTTAGTTTTCGTAATTAGCAAAATATAAAATGTTGATAGCAGATGGATTTACGAACTGAAATTTTAAAAGAACACTCAAAAAAGCAAGCGGTACGATTAGCGGATTTTATTGGTGAAAATCCGACTCGATTTGCCAATTTGATGGAATTGTTTCTACGAGATAATTTAATCGTTTGCCAACGCTCATCTTGGGTCGTGATTCATTGTGTGCAGCAATACCCGAGCTTGATTTTTCCTTACTTAGAAGAAATGATCGACAATTTGGAGCGAGAAGTTCATAGTGCCGTTAAAAGAAATACGGTTAGAATTTTTCAAGACATTGTCTTACCAGAAGAATTGCTAGGAAAAGCAGTCGATATTTGTTTTCGCCTGCTCGACGATCCACAGGAAGCGATTGCCGTACGTGTTTTTAGTATGCAAGTACTTTACAATGCCTGCTTGCGAGAGCCTGACCTCAAAGACGAATTGAGCATTACAATCGAATCTCACCTTGAGTTTGGTTCTTCGGGTTTTATGAACAGAGGTAAAAAAATATTGAAGGCACTACAAAAACTGTAAGACAATTTTTAGCGTTGAGACTTGCAGTCAAAAAACAAGCTTTTAGAAACCATTTGCCCGCGCTTGATCACTGGATTTAACAGGATTCCACGGATCATCGTAAGATTTGCGTTGAAAGAATTCCTGAAAATAAGCGCGCGTTCGTACAATCCGTAAAAATAAACCGGTGTACAAAGTCATAAAAGGAACGTAAGGTAGTAAACTCATTTCTTCCTCTTTGCGTTCGGATAATAAATAGACACTTAACATTTGTGCATATCCAACTACGATGTACAGCGTAATATTCATCGGAATGACAAATAGCAAAGAACCGAGGTAATTAAAAATTAGGTCAATGAAATAGAACCACCAAGCAAAATTGAGAACGACATTATAAAAGACATTTTCAAACAGTGCGAAAAAATCAGACCACTTGAAATTTCCCTGCGGGGTAAAAACATCGTTGTGTTTACGCAGTCTAAACCGAACAATAGATTTACTCCAACGAAGGCGTTGTTTCGCTAAGATTTTAAACTTATTCGGTGCACTCGTAAGGCAAACCGCTTTGTGTTCAAAATAAATTCGATAACCCGACTTTCGGAGTTTGACGGTAATATCTCCATCTAATCCCGGACCAATATCCCAGCCTCCAATGCCATCGGTTGCTTCTTTTCGAAAGGCACCAAAAGCCCCAGAAATAATTTTGTAAATCCCGAGGGTAGAAGTAACGACTCGCCCCACGGAAATGGTTTTTAAATATTCGATCGCTTGTAAGCGCGTACACAATCCTTCTTTGTAGTTTCTAACTTTTACGTTGCCCCCGACCGCACCAATTTTAGGGTCGAGGAAAAAAGGAACCAAGATGTTTTCAATGGCGTCGCGATCAAAAGAACAATCGGCATCAAGGTGTACGATGTATTCTCCCCGAGAAAATCGGAGTGCTAAATTTGCTGCCGATGCTTTCCCTCCCCGCATCTCATTCCGCAAAAATAAAGTAATCATCCCATTGCGTTCTAAGCTTCTCCCGATGATGGGCGTTTGATCGTCAGAACCATCATCCACGATAATCAATTCACAGTTTTGGTAAGTTTGTTCGTTGAGGGACTTTACTAATTTATAAATATGCTTTCCTTCGTTTTTTCCAGGGACAATAATGGAAACCAAAGGGTTGGCCGTTCGCAAGGCTTGCTTCGCTAATTCCCATTTTCGCTTGCGTTTTTTGGCATTGAGCGCGAAGTAAAGAATAACGACAAAATCAACGACAACGTAGCGGAAAAATTCGAAAATTACAAAGTGCCAAAAGATTCGAATGAACTTTGGCAAGCCAGCGTAATACCAATAATAGAGGTACTCCGGTAATATGTTTTCCCAGATCGAATTCAAAAGATAGGGATTTGGCTATCTGGACTAATATCTTGAATTTGAATAGATAAAAAATTATCATCCATGTCGATATTGTGCGATAGTAATTTGTGAATATTGTATTGCATCATCTCCTGCATCGCGTTGGCATCTGCTTCAGAAATCTCGGGTAATAGAAAAACGTATTTCCATAAGTTTTTCGAAGAGAGGACGTCGATTGAGCGTAAGTAATGATGTAAAATTAGTAATAGTTCTCGATTGACTTTTTGTTGGGTATCCGGATCTAAATTCCGAAAGGCTGCTTCTTGAATGTGGATCACGCCCATTTTGCTACGTCCTTTCTGTAATTTTGATTTTTCTTTTTCGTAGTTGAAGACGATCTCTAAATTTGTCCAATTGACAATGCGATGATCACCCGTTAGTGGAAGCGTCGACTCATCTAGTTTTACCAGACCATTCAGTGCTAGGTCTTTGCCAGCAGCAGTGATTTCGTAGGACATTACCGTTTGGGTGCGTAAAATTTCTAAAGTATTTTCTGTGCCACAATCTACACAAAGCGCCTTCATATTCAAATCTTGGGTTCGGTGATCACAGGATTGGCAATGAAAAATTTCAGAAGGTTTATCGTAGTCAATGCCGATATGTCTTAAGGTCTTATCACACTTCGGGCAATGTAAATTTTCACCGTCTAAGTAATCCGAAACGGGGGCAACGTTGGCACAACGAAAATGATGGATAATGTCAACCACTTCTAAATCAATAGACTGACATTTTGGGCAAGCTTCTCTAAAGTTGAGGTAGCTGCCGTGGCAATTGGAGCAAAGGTTTATCTTGTCGACCAATAGCGTTTTTAAAAAGCCTTGTTGGGTTGCCTGAAGTAACAAGTCAAAAACTTTGTAAGACTCGTTGTCTTCGATGAGACTATTCAAATAAGGATAGGCGTAAGCAATTTTCACCTTTCTCGTTCGGGTTGGATGCAAAGTCGTGTTGCGTGTATAAAGATACTGCAAGGTCTTGAGTAACAACTTTGTGTGGTAGTCTTGATTTTGTTGAAAAACGCCAACGTCCCGAGAAAGAATATTGATGCGAAATGCCTTTTCAATAATTTTTTCGATTGGATTTTCATCGAGTACGCCATCCGTTTGCTGAATGATGTAATCGTCGTGAACGCGGTCATTAAGGAAAATAGGTTTGAGGTAAATCCGCTTATCATTCATGTGGCGGAGTTTATGGAGAATGTGTAGCACGCTTTGAGCGCTCTCACAGTTTAGGACAATAGCTTCCGCATGCAATACTTGCTCATCTTCGAGCTCGCACGCATCATCAATCCAAAAGAAGTTCATACTCTGATTCGAGAATTCTACTTTCGGAATATAGCCTCCGTCTATTCCGTCCATGATGGTATTTCTATTTTTTAAACAAAACCTTACAAGGTAAATGTAAAGCGGTGTTTTACAACTTCAACGTTCATTTTATAAAATTTCAACCATTGATTAATTTCGTCATCTACAATTGGAATAATTTCTACCACAACATTCCGTTCGACCGGTTCGTACTTTTTTTGAAATTCTACGGGAACCGTATACGTAGAGATGTAGAAGTTTTTAATTTGACCGGTGCTTTGGCTACCATCCGGAAAATGAATGACGACTCGATCTCCACGGGATAAATTACTGACCTCATCCGTATTGAAAAATGCCTTGATGGAAATTTCTGAAATTTGGTGGATCGTCATTACATCTTGTTTCTCGTAGCAAACTTCATTTTTATTAATATTGATTTGTCCAATCACACCAGAGATGGGCGCGGTATACGCCAAAATTGCATTGATGTGTTTGATCTTTCTGATCTCCGTAGAACGGATATTCCTTTCTTGTTTTCTCAGTTCATTCAAATGTTTTCTCAGATATAGAATTTCTTTTTTGATACGCCCTTGTGCAGATTTTAAATCAATGACGCTTTCCTCCATTGCGCTGAGGTGTCGCTCTCGATTGTCTACGCCAAGAATAATCATATCTTTTTGATGTTTGATTTCTTGGGTTTTAAAATCCAGTTGTTCTTGCGTTCTGCTGTGTTCAATTTTCTTAAGGGCAATTTGTTTTTTAGTATTTAATTTATCTCTTACGAGCCAATCAATTGGATCGTCTACGTTAATCATTGCTGTCGTTTCTTCGTCAGAAGCATCGTGTCGATAGAGGAACAAAGTATCCCCAACGACAACGGAGTCTCCCTCGGAAACTTGTAAAGACAAGACCCGAATATCGTCAGTAAATTGAATGGCTTGTTTGGTCAATTCGATTTGACCATTACCAATAATTAAGGCGACTCCTTTGTACACCCGCTTACCGACGTAAAAGAGAAAACTGCCCAACAATAAAGCGAAAAAGAACCGTTGCCAATTAAATGTTGCTTTCTTTTTCTTCGGTTCTTTTAAGGTTTTTATTACAGAGGACTTTTTAATCAGACTAAAGTTTCTCATAATTCCCCACTCCTAAGTTCTTTTTGTCTAGTGCCATTAATTGGCGAATGTCTTCAAATAAAAATAGATTTTTGTTAACTAATTGTTTTTCGTAATTAATCCAACGCTCTAATTCATTCCGATTTTCAAATGCATGATCAGGAACTCGCGTCAATGGAATCGCTGCGGGAGAAATTGCGCCACTTAAATCTCTTATAAAAAGTGAAACATTCTCCGTTCCTCCGGACAGACTAAAAAAGCCATCCATCAAAGAACGAACTACATCTTGCATTTTTGCCTCAGCTTGATAATTACCATAAATGTTAAACCCTTCCTGATCTAAATATTTTAACCAAGCTACATCTTGATACTGCTGATCTTCTAGCAGAATATGTACGATTTCATTCTTCTTTAAGTATTTTAAAATAAAGTTCTTATCTAAATCTTTAATCTTTGCTGGATTGAGGATTAGGTATCGATTACCAACTAACTTTTTTTCTTTTGCTTGGTAATTAACTGGTTTTAAACAACTGGTGAAAAACTCTTGGTGGCTTCTCAATTGCATTTTTAGCAAAATCAAATACATCTGTTGTTTAATTTCTAAAAGCTCATATTCTACCGCCCAAAAATTGTCAATCAGTCCCAGTAACTTGAAAGGGGTATGCGTCGTTTTGGCATCTGCGAGTAGCACTTTTTCCATTCTAATGCGTTCCCTAATGGTAAATACTTTATGGGTGAAATTAGAATACTGCTTCAGTTTATACTGAAATTCGCCGTAGAGATTGATCAGCTCTTTTCGATTATTAAAACGTTCGTTGAACAAGTCATCATCAATGAGTTGTTTTTCCAATGCCGCAGCTTTAGCTTTATTTTTTTTATTAAACAGAACGGGTGTTTTAAAACGTATTCCAAGAGAAGTAAATCGACTATTCGTGAAATTATTACCGATGTTGCCTTGATTTAGGTAGCCATATAGTTTAAGCTGTGTTTCGTTGTCTTTTTTGTAATTAATATCAATCTGTTCTGCTTTCAAGGCACGCATCCGTTCTTGGTAACTCGTGATTTCATTCTGTCCGAGCAAACTTTCTAAATCGACATCTACCGGAGGTAATTTTGCTGCGTCAAGGTCGGGTAGGTTTTCCTTCCCTAGTTCGGTTTCTAAAACTTGATTATAGCTCTCACAAGCGGCGAGTAAGACATTACTTTCTTCTAGCTTACTTTTTTCTTCGATGATGTTGGTGTATATCATCTCGTGAGAGAAGTAAAGTTCGTAGAGGAGATCAATGTGCTTCGTCAGTAGCATTTGTCGGCCTAAGAGTAACTGTTGTTTTTCTTGATTAAAGGCATAAATCAAGCAGTTATAGAGATAAGGATAATTGTCTATTTTTCTTTGAAGACTTTGTTCGAGTCGGAATAATTCTTTCTGATTATTTAGATCTTGAATATTTTTTTTGCGTTCTAGCAGACCATTCTGCAAAAGATCCCAATCTAGTCCTGCTCGAAATCGAGCATTTTCTTCAAATTCTTCAACGTTAAAATTTTGGTTGTTTTGATTGGCGACTGCCGAAAATCGCAAGCCAATCTTTTTTTTCTCAACATTGATTTTAGCATCAAATAATTGTAACTGAAGACTATCAGGAGTGTAAAAACTTTCGTCGAGGAATATTTCAAAGGCACTCTGCAAATAAACCATATCGGGCATTTCAAGCTCCACTGGAATGTTGGGCAAATGCGCGTTGACCAATTCAATGCCCTTCTTAGCAATTTCTCGATTGATACTACTCGAATAATTATACGATTGTGCACATAAGTCTCCCAGGCTTCCCACCAACCACAGGTGGATAACAAATAAAATTACTAAGCGAGGGGAACGCGTCATATAAATATTTTTTAGTTATTTGTATATCAGTTATTCTTTCATTCAGATACGTGATTTTTTTGGCGTGGTGGCAGTGCACCAAATTCCAGAAAGCGTTTCGATCTGAACAAAAAACATTTTATCCCAAGTTTGGAATAAAAGAAAGTAGCCATAGGTATTACCGTCCTGCCCGATGACTCGAAACCTCTAAAAAAATCCTGTAGATGCTTTGTAGGGTATTGAGGAGTATCGGTTTAGCACACGTAATTCAACTACTTCTTTTCACATTATGTAAAAGTCAAAAACAAGACCATTTTTAAATACGAAGCACTTAATACTCTACAAATAAACTACTCAATGGAAATTAAGCCATTTTAACTTGGGAATAAATTGTAGCAAATAGCGAAGTGGGTGGAAATTAAAAAGGACGCGACGCAAAAGAATAAAAGTTGTAACTTTAAGGACTTAAGCTTGCAAAGGCAAGAAATTCTTGATTTTGGGGTTAAAATTACCTCTGAGCGATAAGATTGGAGGGTTGGATAAAGCAGCTAAAAGTAGTAGTCGAATAAACTTTCAAATATGAATAAAAAAATTAATCGGAAGTCCTTTTTTAAGGGAATTGCCTTAGGGACGATCTCGTTACCTTTCTTGATTCGTGCTTGTGGCGGGAAAAATGTAGCGCAAAATATTACCGCACCCAATATTCTTTCTGCTAAAAAGTATCGCTGGAAAATGGTAACGACTTGGCCGCCGAATTTCCCCGTTTTGGGCGAAGGTTGTAATCTTTTTGCTCAATGGGTAAACGAAATGTCGGATGGAAGATTAGCCATTGAAGTCTACGGAAGTGGTGAATTGGTTCCCGGTCTACAGGCTTTTGATACAGTGAGTGCTGGCGGGGCAGATATGGGGAGCGGTGCGGCGTACTACTGGGCGGGAAAAACGCCAGCAGCACAGTTTTTTGCGTCGGTTCCTTTTGGTATGAACGCGCAGCAATTGAACGCTTGGATTCTTTGTGGTGGTGGTATGCAATTGTGGGAAGAACTTTATGCCCCGTACAATCTCGTCCCAATGTTAGGGGGAAATACGGGCGTGCAAATGGGCGGTTGGTTTAATCGAGAAATTAATAGTTTAGCAGATTTAAAAGGCTTGAAAATGAGAATCCCTGGCTTGGGAGGGAAAGTACTGAACCGAGCTGGTGGCACCGCGGTATTGTCGGCAGGCAGTGAAATTTATACCAATTTAGAGCGTGGCGTAATTGATGCTACCGAATGGATTGGTCCTTACCACGATTACGTGATGGGATTTCACAATATTGCAGATTATTATTATTCTCCGGGTTGGCACGAAGTAGGAACCGCCTTAGAATTTTTCATCAATAAAAAACGCTACGATGCCTTGCCTAAAGATTTGCAAGTGATCTTACAAACGGCCGCAGCGCGATTGAATATTTGGATGTTGTCCGAATTTGAAGCAAAAAATAGCATTTACTTACGCAAATTAGTAGAAGAGGAAAAAGTCTCTGTTCGCTTTTATCCTCCCGAAGTATTGGCGCAACTCCGTTCGTTCACGGAGGAGATCATTACGGAAATCACTGATCAAGATCCCATGAGTAAGAAAATATACGATTCGTACCAAAAATTCCGGCAAGGAGCCGTTAAATGGTCGGAGTTAACAGAAAAAGTATTTTATAATAATTTACAAATCTGAGGTCTGGAATCGTAGACTAAGTGGCGAATTACCTTGTCACGATAGGGGGAAAGTATTCCTTGCGTAAAGCTTTAAAACAACTTCACTTTATATTAAGTACCAATTCCATCTAATTTTGAATTAATATTAAAGGAAAGCTTATTCTAAAAAAGCACAAAAATAAGCTCTGGAAAAAACATAATGGCTAGTAAGAAAAGCAATTGAATCAAAACGAAGGGAATAATTCCTCGGTAGAGATGTTGCGTTGTAATTTCTGGTGGTGCGACGCCTTTGAGGTAAAACAGCGAAAAGCCAAAGGGCGGAGACAGAAAAGAGGTTTGTAAATTGAGCGCCAGCAAAATACCAATCCACAGTAGGTTCATATCGTAAGCAATGAAAATGGGCGCTACGACGGGAACAATGATGAAAATGATTTCAATAAAATCAATAAAGAAACCCGCCACAAAAACGACAATCATAACGAGCAACAAGAATATCATCGGACTCAAATTGGATTGTTCGATCAAATGCATTAAATAACGATCGCCTCCCATCTCTCGGAAAACGAGAGAAAAGGTAGTTGCGCCGAGCAAAATTAAAAAGACCATGCAAGTCAATAAAGTGGTTTCTCGTGCAACTTCTCGGAGGATTTGTAAAGTGAATTTTCCTTGAGAAATCGTAAGTATCGTCGCGCCTAAGGCACCAATTGCGGCGGCTTCCGTAGGCGAGGCAATTCCCATGAAAATGGATCCTAATACCGATAAGATCAGCAATAATGGTAGCAAAAAGGCTTGCAGTACTTTTTTCCAAAAATCTTCTTGTTTGAATGCTTCGATTTCTTCCGCAGGAATGGCAGGAGCTGCTTTAGGATTGAAATAGGCAAAAATGGCAATGTAGGCAATGTAAAAGCTAACCAATAAAAGCCCTGGCAGCAGTGCAGCCTTAAATAAATCTCCGACGGAGACATTCAAAACGCTTCCCAATAAAACCAAAACGACAGAAGGCGGAATGATTTGTCCAAGGGTGCCCGAAGCCGCAATCGTTCCAGTGGCGAGTTCGGGAGAATATCCTCTTTTGAGCATCGTAGGCAAACTAATCAAACCCATCGTAATCACGGTTGCCCCAACAATACCTGTTGAAGCCGCTAATAAAGCGCCTACAATCACTACCGAAATCGCTAATCCGCCTCTCATTTTACCAAAAAGCATTGCCATCGTTTCGAGTAAGTTTTCGGCGAGCCCGGATTTCTCGAGCATGATTCCCATAAAGATAAAAGGGGGGACCGCAATGAGCAGGGTATTCTCCATCGTTCCCATGATACGCATGGGGAGCAAGCTAAAACTGTCCCATTCCAAAAAGCAAAAGGCATAAAGAATAGAAATTCCACCGAGGGTAAAAGCAACGGGATATCCGTAAAGGATTAAAATAAAAATACTAACGAAAAGAAGAATCGCGATAATTTCCATAAAGTTATTCTACGGGAGAATCAGAGTTAGTAGGTTGGAGAATAGTGAGTAAAGCCGTTAATAACATCGAAATCGCTTGCAAGAACAAAAATATAGTTCCAAGGCAAATTGAAAACTTGATGAGGTAGCGTGCGGGTAAACCATTAGGATTCGGCGAGCCTTCTCCTATTTCGTAGGAAGTAAAAGCAAATTGGTAAGAAAAATAAATTAAGACCAGACACCACGGAATCAAAAAGCATAAAGTACCCGCGAAGTTTACCCAAGCTTGGTGCCGTTTTGAAAAATTAGCATAAAATAGATCGACGCGTACGTGCCGGTCATGCTTCAGGGCGTAAGCACCTCCGAATAAAAAGATTAGCGAAAAAAGATGCCATTCCAATTCAATAATCCAAGTTGACGTCTGATCCGTTGAGGCACGCATCATGACGTCGTAGCAAATCAAAAGGATCAAGGCTACACAGAGCCAAGCGACCCCACGGCCGATTTGTTCGCTAAAGCGATTGATGAGTTGCGTCGTTTTTTCAAGTGCTTGTAACATGAAAAGCAAAATACAAAAAAACTATCAGAGCTTGAAGTTTTTTAGTCTTGGTGCGTGCTGTAGTAGGAAGCATTCAGCTTACTTGCGCTTGCCTAGCCAGCCTAGAACTTGCGGGTTTTTTACGAAGCAATATCCTTTCCGGGGATTGATGGCAAGCGTCATGCGGCTATCAATGCCTACATTTTGCTGGACAATTTCAATGGCGTTGTCGGTCACCTTGGCAACGATGGCGACGTGTCCAAAGCGATTACTGCGGTGGCCACCAAAGACGAGTAAATCATTTTTTTGGATGCGGTTAGCACTGCCGTTTTTAAATTGGTAAAGGCCGCGGTCTAGATTGAAAGCACCATCTTTGAGTTGGGGATGAAAGAAGTCTTTGGCGTGTCCCCAAGGATTGGGCATTTTATGGGTTAAACGTTGATGGTAATACCGTTTGACAAATTCTACACATTGCCATTTTAAGCCGTAATTGTAACCATCGCTACTGTAGTTTCGACCACTCGTATTGCTGGTAGCGCCATTATAATAAACTGGAATGCCATCAAGTTCGTCTACTTCGTGTCCAATGTCAATTTGAATTTTTTCGGCTTGACTCGGGGGAATATTGGGGAGAACGCTTTTTGGTGGTTTAGCTTTCGCCAACTTCGCGGGTTGATTCTTACAGCCTAATCCGACTAGTAAGAAAAAAAGGAAGTAGCAAAAAGGAACGAAAGGTTTCATAGGAAATGAAAAAATGAGAAAGTCTAAAGATTATTTTTTTGTCCTTCAAAATAGCGTACGGTACTCGCAATGCGATTGCTACTTAGGTCGATGATGCGCATCGCAATTTGATAATGATCTACTTTGAAAGTAAGCGAACTCTGGTCCATTTGAAAAAAGCAAGACGGTGTTACTTGCACGCAAACATTATCAAATTGAATCGTTTTTTCTACGTGATAATGTCCCGTATAGACTTGCACGCGGTGTGGATACGCCGTGAGAATGCGTTGTATCGCATCTATGTCCTGCAACGCGTGATTGTCATCCATATAAGGAATTCCAACTTTTACCGGAGGATGATGCATAAAAATGATGACGGGTTCGTTGGCTTGATGAAGTTGTCGCTTCAGCCACTTGAGTTGTAGATCAGAGTGCTTCCCTCGGGAAGAATCTAAGAACAAGCAAATCCATTTATCAAATTTCTTAGCAAAATAAAATTCTCCCTGATTGAGTAAATGTTCGCGATTAAAAGTCTGCGCCATTAAGTCAGCATCGTCGTGGTTGCCAGGGATAAGGTCGTAAGGAATATCCAATTTATCCAAGCGATCTTTAATCCATTGATAAATTTCCAAATCGCCATTTTGGTAGCAAAAATCTCCCGTTAGCACAACGTGATCTGCTTTTGCAAATCGGACTTCGCCCAGAATTTGCAAGAAATTACTACGAACATCTACGCCGTACGTCGGCTCCGCAACGCCACCAATATGTAAATCTGTAAGTTGGATAACTCTCATTTATTCCCCTTTAGACATCTCTATAATTAAGGCGCTTACTTTTAAATTTGCTTCCTTGGCAATTGGATTGCTGGAAGAAAAGCTACGATCTCCAACGAGTTTCGGAAAAACAGCTTTGGGATTTTCGGGTGTTAAAACTACTTTTAAATCCGCTTGGATTTGGCCACCTTCCCAGCTATCTAAACTACCACTATAGTCCCATTCAAAGCCAAAAAATTTGAAATCTTTTCTATTGAGTTTGACCAATTCTTCCAGCGTTGTACCGATCGTAATTCCTTCTTTGGATTTCCACTGCGTGCCTGCTTTTTCAATACGAATTCGAGAAATCGTTTTATAAGGATCGTCTTGCGTCCATTCTACAATTAATTCGTTGGCAGTACCGGGAAAGACGATAGTTCCCATCGTGGTTTCTCCTTCTCCCAAACCGATTTCTTGTCGTTTTACCTGATCGGCACCGTAAACGTATTTTATCGCTTCTTCGGTTGCATCTTTGGTAATCAAACCTACTTTTCTGTGCGGAATACAAACCCAATCGGTGGGGGTTACGGCGGCTGGTTTGGCCGTTGTATCTGTCGCGGCGCCAGTTGTTGTACCTGTACTTGAACTGCCAAATTCACAACTAATAAATAAAACTAATAATAGACTGAATAAAGTATATGATCGCATGGTTAATTAATTTTCAGGTTCTTTAAAATCAAGTCCTTTCTCGAAAGTCAAATTGGTTTTGTGCTTTCGTTGAAAAATATCCCGGAAAGTATTTTGTGAAATGCTGTACGGGTAAAACGTTTTACAAAAGTCTTCAAATAAATGGCAAGAACAAAAAACAAGCTATTATTTTTTTGAAGCAACTGGTGAAATAGCAATTTACTTAGTTTTTGACGGATAAAGCATAAACGGCAAACGAAGCCAACCAGTGCCCTCCTTCGTAATGTTCAGCGGCAATATTAGGAATGGTAGATCGTAAATGCAAATTAGCTGCTTTTTTGAGCGACACACTTCTTTTTACGCTTTTGATCTTGGGGGCGATGTGGTAGAAACACCATGCTCGACTTAAATTTAGCCCATCAAGGTGTACAATTTTAGGATCAGATCGGTCCGAAACGTCAGCGGGTGTTGCTAAGCTTTTGAGGGCTTTTTTGGGTAAGAATTTTTTAAACCACTTATTAAAAGTAGCGCGATCCAGCACTCGACTCATCAAATTTGCCTCTTCTAAGCAAGCAGAAAGAAAATCTTCGCCACTGGGTTCCCAAGCGGCGGGACAATTGGTATCGTCTAAGTAATACGCCTTCGCGCGGCTTTCAATTAAGGATTTTAAAGCTGGTTTGTCACAAGTATGCGCATAGTCCCAGGCAAAAGATAAACCAAAAGCCGTATTGGGATGCACGCCCGTTCTGATGGGGTAAGTTTGAATTGGGAGAAATTGCAGATATTTTTCAGTGATGATCTCATTTAGCGGAACTAAGGCTTGGTACCATTTTTTACCATCTGGATCGTCCCAAGTGTAAAGTTCTTCGCTCAATTTGAGTAACCAAGCCCATCCGTAAGTACGTTCCCAAGATTTACTCGCCGTTTGGAAGTAACGAAGTTCTCCCGCAATGTTGTCAAGTTGTAGATTCGCTCCGATTTTTGCGCGAATATCGGCCGCTTCGGGGAGATTGGGAAAATCTTTTAACAACCGGATTAACATCCAATGCCCATGAACCGCAGAATGCCAGTCAAAACAACCATAAAATGCGGGATGTAATTGCTTTGGGGATTGCAAGCCAGAACTATCCTGTAGCACTTGGTTAAGTTTGTTGGGATATTCCTGCTGAAGGCAAGCCAATGCTAGTTTTGCGAAGTGGGAAGCGCCTGCTTCACTTAGTTTGAGTTGTCCGTCGGTAGTTGTCACGAGGTAAGGATTGCTTTGTTCCTGTGAAAAGGAAGTAAAGCAGAGGCAAATACTCAGTAGACTTCCCAAAAGTTGAATAGTAAATTTCATAAACGAATAGTTTTTTAAAATTGGTCTTTCCAGCGCCAAAGATAACGACTTGCCGTGCTGCGATAAGGTTGCCAAGCGGCAGCAATTTCCAATAATCGTGGTTTTAAAGCACGCCCAGTTTCTTTAACCTCATAAAGCTGAATAATGCTTTGTCGAACAACTAAGTCGTCCATCGGAAAAATATCGGGACGTTGTAAATTAAACATTAAAATCATTTGTACGGTCCAAGTACCCACGCCTTTGATTTGGGTCAGTTGAGCAAGGATTGTTTCGTCGGGTACCTCTGCCCAATCTTTTTTTTCTAGCTGATGGCTTTGAAAAAAATGAGCGACGTTTTGCACGTAGCCTGCTTTTTGGCGAGAAAGCCCTGCACCGCGTAAGGTTGCTAAATTTAACTGTAAAAGTTGCTGCGGGTTTGGAGTTTGATCTTCAAATAAATTCAAAAAGCGTTGGTAAATACTACTAGCTGCTTTTCCAGATAATTGCTGAAAAATAATCGAACGTACTAAGGCTACGTAGAGATTAGGCGCTGCATCGGTTGCTAAAGGTGCCAATTGAATGGCATCGACCAAGGGTTTGAATATTGGATCTTTGGCGAGATGCCGCTGCACTTTTTTGTTCATGCGCTAGGAGAAATTAGAGTCAATAATTTGATTTGTGTGCAAAACTAAAGATAAAGAAGTTTTTTGGATGTTAAGGATACCATTCTCAAATTAAAATTAATTTGAACAAATAGTAATAAGTACCAAGGGTAAACATTGACGATTCGTCAAATTGTATGATATCTGACAGGCAAACTGTGGTGATTATTTCTTTGTTTTATAAATATTCATTATTTTTATATTAATTCTCAGTTTTAAAGTGTAATCTGCTGCTCGGTTAGCATCTTATCGAAGATAGAAAAATCACTTTACAACGAGTATCCCCTTCAAATTTCAAAAAAAAATACCTTGCGACTTTCGTTGGGGCACGCTTTCCTTAAACCTTATAACTCCTAATTAATATGTTAAGAAATATATTTACCCTTGGATTACTTTTTTTACTCCATAATGCTTTTGCACAGGATAGTTTCAATATGACTAAACTGGGGCAATGGGATCCTAACGGACAGGTGTATAATGATGTTTGGGGCTATGCGGATGGTAATGGTAACGAATTTGCCATCATCGGTTCGCGACAGAAAGTTCATTTTATTGATGTTACCGTGCCGACTGCGCCGACGCTGAAAAAGGAATTTACGCCTAGTGGGCAAGACAGCAACGGATCGGTGTGGCGAGATTTTAAAACGTATAGTCATTACGCCTATGCCGTTGCGGATGAAGCTAGTGAGGGTTTGGTCATTTACGATCTGAGTGATTTGAATTCGATTACGCAAGTTTATCAAGATGATCGCTTCTTTCATCGCACCCATAATATTTATATTGATAATGGTCGCTTGTATGCTTTAGGTTCTTATCACCCGGATTCGCTCATTCGAAATATGGTAGTTTTAGATATTGCTACGAACCCTGCGAATCCTACCCAAATCGCGCGCGTTTCTTTGCCCGGTGGATATATCCACGATGCATTTGTGCGTAACGATACGGCGTACTGTTCTCATGGTAATAATGGATATTACATCTACGACTTTTCGGATGCGGAAAATCCAGTTGAGTTAGGAAATATTACTTCTTATCCGCAATCTGGTTACAACCATAGTAGCTGGTTGTCTGATCGCGATGATGCCGTTATTTTTGCCGATGAGAATAAAAATTTAGGGATAAAGTATATGGATGTTTCGGACTTAAATAGCTTACAAGTACTACCATCACAAATTTTTAAATCTACTTTAGAAGCGCCGGTGGCTACCAATAGTATCGGACATAATCCTTTTATCAAGGGAGACTTTGTTTTTATTTCTTATTACCACGATGGGATTCAAGTATACGATATTTCTGATCCTAATAATATTACAAATGTCGCTTATTACGACACTTATCCAATTAATAACAATTATTCCGGTTCCAATGGTTGTTGGGGGGCTTATCCGTACTTGCCTTCTGGCATTATTCTAGGTTCGGATCTTTCTTACGGTTTATACGTCTTGGAATTAGCGCCTGCGTTGTTGCCTGTAGAGTTGAGTCGCTTTACCGCGAAAGCGAAAGATGAAAAAGTGTTACTTTCTTGGGCGACGAGTTCAGAAAGAAACAACGCTTACTTTGACGTAGAAAAAAGTACAGATGGTATTTATTTTGAAAAAATTACGCGGGTAGATGGAAATAATAATGCGAATCAGGAAATCGATTATATCGCTTGGGATGAAAATCCATTTAATGGTGTTAATTATTATCGCTTGAAGCAAGTAGACCTGAATGGTGATTATAGTTATTCCAAAACGGAAGTGGTTGCGTACGAAGCGATGGAAGTGACGGTTTATCCAAGTTTAGTTGATCAAGGGCAGTCCTTGCAAGTTGAGTTTGGTAAAAATAGCTACACGGCGGTTCAGTTGTATGTTTTTGATGCGTCGGGTCGAATGGTCTTTGAGCAAAATTACGCTAGTATGGGGGCAGGAGAGCAACTCCAAATTCCGACGGACGGTTGGGAACGGGGAAATTATATTTTGACCGTACAAAATAATCAAAGGAATATAACGCGTAAGTTCAGCGTGATGGATTAAATTTTTGAGCCTAAACATTAGGTAATGAAAATAGTAGATAGCCCTTCAATCCTCGCGCTCGAAGGGCTATTTTTTGTTTTGTCGCCTAGCATCAAGCTTGTAGACTTAAACTATCGTATCTTGTTCTTATAAAAAATACTTATAAAAAATAGATGTTACCACAGCGGTTCTAAAAATAGCTTTCCAATGAAAAATACGATTATAAGTTTTACGCTATTCACAGTCCTTTTATTTGGAATTAGTATTTGCGTAGCCTTCACGACGGAAGAAAACGATTGGCAAGAAAAAGTAAGTCCAGCGGTATTGCAACAAACAATGGCGGGAGAAAAGGTAGCCGTAATTGTATTTTTTAGTGCACAAGCTGATTTATCCGCCGCCGAAAAATTAGCCACTAAAGGCGAAAAAGCTTGGTATGCATATCGTGAATTATCAAAAATAGCACAGCAAACGCAAGCCAATGTTCGGCAAATTTTGAAAATGACGAATGCTAAATTTCGGCCATTCTATATTATCAATGCCATTCACACCGAAGTAGATGCTAGTCTGTTGGAACAACTAGCAGCACAAAGGGAAGTCGCTCGCATCTATCCAAACAGCTTAATTGAACAAGCTTCGGTGGTTCAGGAAACAAGTCCAACTTTAAGAGGTGGAACACCAGAATGGGGAATTACGATGATTGGCGCGGATCAAGTATGGGAAATGGGATATCGTGGACAAGGCGTGGTGATTGGTGGGCAAGATACCGGTTACGAATGGGAACACAGCGTTCTCAAAAAACAATATCGAGGCTGGCAAAATGGGCAAGCGGATCACAACTACAACTGGCACGATGCCATCCGAGAAATTAATAATTTGCACAACGATAACGATCCGAATGATCCTACTAATAATCCTTGCGGTCTAAATGTAGGAGAACCTTGTGATGATCAAAATCACGGAACACACACGATGGGAACGATGGTCGGCGAGGATGACGAAAATCAAATTGGCGTCGCTCCGGGTGCACGTTGGGTGGCTTGTCGAAATATGGAACGCGGCTATGGAAGTCCAGCGACTTACATCGAATGCTTTGAATGGTTTATGGCGCCAACGGATTTGAATAATGAACGTCCAAATCCACTCCTTGCCCCACACGTCATTAACAACTCTTGGGGCTGTCCTACGATGGAAGGTTGTGCGCCAGAGAATTATAGTTTGATGGAAAAAGTAGTTGAGCATTTGAAACTTTCAGGCGTCGTAGTTGTCGTTTCTGCGGGAAATAATGGTACCGAAGGTTGTAATAGTATCCGCAATCCGGCGGCTATTTTTGAACAAAGTTTTACCATCGGTGCGACGGCAAAAAATGATACCATTGCTCGATTTAGCAGTCGTGGAGTAGTGACGGCAGATGGTAGTAATCGCTTGAAGCCGAATGTTTCCGCGCCGGGTGTAAGTGTTCGATCTGCGATCCGAGACGGGGCATTTGCTAATTTTAGTGGTACGAGTATGGCAGGACCACACGTAGCGGGTTTGGTAGCCTTGGTGATTTCGGCCAATCCTGCCTTGGCGGGACACGTTAGTTTGATTGAAGAAATTATTGAATCGACAGCCGTACCGAAGACGGACGAGATGGATTGTGGGGCAGTATTGGGCTCGAGTCATCCAAACGCGGTGTACGGTTTTGGTCGGGTAAACGCTCTGGCGGCGGTAGAAAAAGCTTTGCAGATAACAGTTCCTAGTTTGGAGTATACGCACCGACTTTATCCAGTCCCTTTTCGGGAAATTGTGAATTTGGAATTGAAAAACTGGTCGGGGAGAACGACCTTGCGCGTATTTAATGCTTTGGGGCAACAAGTCGCAACGGATACTTGGCGGATTCCCGGACAAGGCGTGAATACTTTTGAGCTCAATTTCTCGAAACTTGCGGCGGGACTTTATTTCTACGAATTAGAGAATGGTACGAATACTCAGTCGGGCAAATTCTTGAAAAATTAGGAAAAAACCGCGCAAAACTCAAAACTTCCCCTTAACTTTGCCGCGTTATCACAATTGCAGTACCATCAACAACAAGCCTGCAACTTGTTTTCGTTAAGCGTAGCAATTTTTAAATCGATGAAACTTCATAATAAAATCAACAGCGATGAGCTGAAGAATCGCCTATTGACGAGCGATGAACCTCGGATTACCCTTTCTTTTTATAAATATCATACCATTCCTAACCCCAAACTATTTAGAGATCACCTCTATCTAAATTGGAGCGCACTCGAGGTTTTTGGACGAATCTACGTTGCCGAAGAAGGGATTAATGGGCAAATTTCTGTTGCCGAAGAAAACTTTGAAGCTTTTAAAGCAGCCTTTAATAGTATTAGTTTTCTCGATGGCGTACGCATGAATATTGCCATCGAAAAAGAAGGGAAATCTTTTTATAAATTAAAAATAAAAGTACGCCCGAAGATCGTCGCAGATGGCTTGGACGACGAAAGTTTTGACGTTAATAAAAGAGGGAAACACCTTGACGCAAAAGAATATAATGAGTTGACGGACGATCCAAATACTTTAGTGGTCGATATGCGTAACCATTACGAAAGTGAAGTTGGTTATTTTGAAAATGCGATTCGCCCCGACGTAGAAACTTTTCGCGAAGCTTTACCCATTGTAGAGGAATTATTAAAAGAGGATAAAGATAAAAATATCGTGATGTATTGCACGGGCGGTATTCGTTGCGAAAAGGCGAGTGCTTACTATCTGCACAAAGGTTTCAAAAACGTATACATGGTCAACGGTGGCATTATTGAATATGCGCGTCAGGCAGAAAAATATAACTTACGGAATAAATACATTGGTAAAAACTTCGTTTTTGATGAGCGAATGGGCGAACGAATTTCCGAAGAGATTGTCGCAAAATGTCATCAGTGTGGCGCTACTTGTGATACACACGTCAATTGCAGTAATGATGCTTGCCACATTTTATTTATCCAATGCGAATCTTGTGCTGCACAATACGAAAATTGTTGTTCCAAAGAATGTAGTGATTTTAACAAGTTACCAGAAGAAGAGCGTACCGTTTTGAAAAAGACCTTGCAATTTAATGGAACTAAATTCGGGAAAGGCCGCTACAAAGCACACCGGAAAGACGATCAGTTGTAAACTTGCCTTTGAAGTAGATTGTTATTTGATCTCGGAGTAGCTTGCAAATTAAGCGAACAAACCTTACTTTTACTAACTCATACTTAAAGCGAGCTCAATCGAAGCTTAAGGTGAAGGTGTCGGTTGGTTAAGGAAATTGAGTAGGACGAATATTCCGTCTCAATCCCGTAAGCAACGACGCAGGTGAAGATCAATTGAATGAAATACGAAGCGTTGAGTTGATCTTGCGGCAAACAACCGCGTAATGATTTTTACAATTTAAAGCTATGTATACTAAAAATATTCTACCTTACTATTTCCTAGTATTGCTCGTTGGACTTACGGCCTGTGCCGATATTATTGAAACGGATATCTCTGCGGAGCGTGTTGAGTTGGTGACGCCAATGAACGATTTGGTGACGAATACGCGGGTTCAGAATTTTCGTTGGAAAGCACTGGAAGGCGCCGATTATTACAAGGTCATTGTCGTCTCTCCTAGTTTTGATTCAACCTTACGCTACGAAATAGAACGCCGCGTCTCTGGTGTCCAATTTGATACCAGCATTACGCCGGGCACTTACGAGTGGACGGTCGTTGGGATGAACGACGCTTACACTTCTGATCAAAATACTCGCCGATTTACCATCCTTGATGATTCTACTTTAAACCTTGCGCAACAAGTTGTCAATTTGGTAAGTCCCGCAGAAGGAACTGTTTTGTCGGATACCGTGGTCAGTTTTTTGTGGCAAGCAGTAGCCAATGCTTCGGAATACAAATTACAAATTGCTAGTCCTGATTTTACGAATAGTAGTTTTATGGTTGTCAATCAAAACTTAACCGACGATTTTTATACGACGAACTTAGCACCGGGTAGTTACAAATGGCGAGTACGCGCGGAAAATGATATTAGTGTCAGTCCGTACGCCGTTGGAAATTTCACGATTAACCTTGTTACTAATTTAGAAGCGCCCGCGTTGATTGCCCCCGTTAACTTTGCAACGGTCAACCTTCCCGTTAATTTGGCTTGGACCGCGGATGGTAATTCCGTGAGAGATACCTTATATATTTATACCGATGTGAATTTGACGAATGAAGTATTGAAAGTAGCGGTGGTCAATACGACTTACGTTTTTAATGATAATGCGAATACCGTTTATTACTGGCGATTGCGTTCAGTAGCGGCAGATGGTTCGTTGAGTGCTTATAGTGAGACGCGACAATTTCTAGTGCCGTAAAATTGACTTACCAAAATGCCGATAGTTTTCGGAGGGTAAAATAATCTAAATGAATAGGATGTTTGAAAAATTCACTAGCGAGTAAGACTAAGATTAAAATAATTGCCATTGCTCCGGCCAGTGGAATAGTGGGGGCGCTCGTCGTTGGGAAAAGATGTTGGTAAACTAAAAAAACTAGTAAACTCGTCATCAAACTCGCGACGAAGAAAAGCAAAAAATTGAACGGAGAAAATAAAATGGCAATGACAAATAGGAATAAAATATCTCCTAAGCCAAGGTATTGATCAATGATGTTGGTCAAGGTTTTTCGCTTTAAAGAAAAATAAGCAGTTAATAAAACAAATTGGCTGATTAGGAATCCCCAGTTGATGGCAACTTGCTCGTAGTTCCATGGTCGCCACCCAAGAATGCCTAGTAGCAACAGGAGTAGCCACCACCAGTGAATACCGCGATAGTTAAAGTCTTCGTAGATAATTCCGAGTAGTGCAATTAAAAGCAGCAAGTCTCCCCAGCTCATCAATCGGGTGTGATTTGTCGGAGTTGGCCTTCGTGGTTAATTTCCCAAACGTTGAGAATACCATCATTATCAAAATCAGCTACGGCAGTTGCCCGTGCGATAAAATTGGCTTTACTCGCTTGAACGATGCTATAAGTGTAACGCGCATCTCCTTCCTCGTGGATTGTCTTGGGTTGAGAAAAACCGATTTCATTTAAATCATCGGAATATTTGAAATATTTTTGGTAATGCGTTTGCTCTCGAGAAGCAAGGTACTTTAATTGATTCTTGGCTTCGATCGCGTACGCATCCGCAAAAAGATCATCGAAAATAGGAAGGGCGACTAAGATAAGAATGCCAATAATGACGAGAACAACCATTAATTCGGTTAGGGTATACGCTTTTAGTTTTTTAGTCTTTAGGAGCGTCATTTTTTGCTTTATTTTTGTTTTCATATACTCTTTTTTACGTTAAAATTAAAATTACTAAATTTGAACGGTTCAAACAAGTAAAATGTTAGCAGCTCGTGCCCTATACTACGCTTTGATGATCGCTTTTATTATCGCCTTGTCCAGTTCCCTCTTGATTAGCCTCGCTTATTTGCAACGCGTACATCAAAATACGGCCTTTGACGGAGAACGACTTGTAAGAAATTTGAACTCCGGTATTGCATTATTGAAGGCGGGAAAGATTGGGGGCGTGGAGGAAACGGCTTTTGATTTGTATGGAGAGGGTAGAGATTCAATCTGGCTGGCAAAACGAAAGTGGGGATTGTTTGATGTCGCTTACGCCAAGGTGCATAGTTATCAAGGTTGGCGAAGGGATACTTTGGTGAAGGCTTTTTTCTTAGGCAATCGTAAGGATTCGACTTTGCGTTCGGCGCTATATTTGAGCGATCGGAATAAGCCATTGGGTTTGGCGGGGAAAACAAGTTTGAAAGGTTGGTGCCAATTACCCAAAGCAGATATTAAAAGTGCTTACATCGATGGGGTAAGTTATTTTGGTGCACAATTGGTTTATGGTAAAAAAACGCGGAGTCGCGCGCAACTGCCACCGGTACGCGAAGATCGGATTGCGAGTTTGATGCAGCAATTCAAGACGAGGAAAGGAAGGAGTTTACTACCCGCGCAAGTGCAACAATCGTTTTTAGATACTACGGTTTACGTACAAGGTGATCATATTTATTTAGACGGCATTTCATTAAAGGGAAATATAATTGTCATTGCACAAACTGCCATTCACGTATCGGCGAGTGCGAATTTAGATGGTATACAACTGTACGCGCCCGTGATTCAATTCGAGGCAGGTTTTAAAGGGAATTTGCAGGCTTTTGCTTTAAGTGAATTGCAGGTAGGAGCAGCTTGTCAATTTGAGTATCCTTCTGTATTGGGTTTATTGAAAACAGCATTTTCGAGAGAAAGACCGATCATCACGGTTGCAGAAAATAGCGTCGTAGCAGGTTTGGTTTTTATAAAAACGATTCAATATACTCGGTTTCCGCCGAAGCTGCTCTTGGAAAAAAATACCTTAGTTGAGGGTCAAGTTTTTGTTAATGGAAGTTTTGAGCACCGAGGAACGGTATATGGTAACGTTAGTTGTGATCAATTCCATTTGCGGACGAGTGCAGCGGTTTACGACAATCATTTACTGAACGCGACCATTGATCGAACCCGCTTGTCGAAATACTTTATTGCACCGTTGTACGCTGCAACTTCTTTACAATACGAAACTGTAAAATGGGTAGATTGAGCTTTAAGATTTGGAAAACTCGTTTTGTAGCGACCACGATTATTGAGTCGATGGTAGCGATGGTAATTATTGTCTTAAGCTTTGGCGTAGGCATGATGATTTACATGAACGTAATTGGTGGCGACCAACTCATTGCCAAAACAAAAGCGGATATTTTATTACAAGATGAATTGGTGCAAACCAAAAAAATGAAACGCTTTTACAATGAAACGAAAAAGCTAGAAGGGATGCTTGTAGTAAAAGAAGTGGTGCCTTATTTGGATCAAGAAAATGCTTTTACCGTCGTGGTAAAAGTTATTGATCCCGCAGGAACAACGATTCGAGAAATCAAAGAAATAATCTACGTGACCGATGAAAAATAGGCAACAAGCAGTAAGGTTTGCCGCGTTTACGATTGCGGAATTAGTCGTCGTCATGGCCTTGTCGCTATTGGTCGTTGCGGTTGCCTTGAGCGCTTATCAGCTGATCAATGCGCAATATTTTAATTACGAAAGAGACAGCAAAGCAGTTTTGGATGTGAATACGCTTAAGCGATTGTTGTACGAAGATGTGCAGCGGGCAAAAACGCTTTACGTAGTAGAATCGGGAATTCGCTTGAACTTCGAAGCATTTGAGTTGAGTTATGAATTTACAGACAAAGCAATTATTAGGAAGCCGATGTTGGAGGGTGTTTTAGCGGATAGTTTTTTTGTCGAAGCCCGTCGTTGGGAAGCTAGTTTCGAGGAAAATTTTGTCGCGGCAGGATTAATTGATTATCTTGAAGTAGAAATTAGTTTACACGCACAAACTGAAAAATTAAGCTTTCAAAAAGCATATAGTGCGCGTCAATTGCTGCGACTGGTTCCACGCGAAGTACCACGGAAATAACTTTCTGTTGCAAAACTTAAAAATGCTATGGCGATTAAAATCAAGGACTATACTTACGGCGATCCAGCCAAACCAACGAAGCCGAAAGGAAGATCGAACAAGACTTCTTGGAGCACCTTGATGAATAAAGAGATTCAACTTTTCGGGAAAGGATTAGCGGCAAAAAAGAAGTTAGAATTTTACAGCAACTTAAGTACTTTGCTATCTTCTGGATTGGATGTACAGCGATCTTTAACCCTGATTGAACAAAGTCAAAAAAAGCAAGTACACCAAGATTTATTCCTTGAAATTCGACAACTCATTGTCGAAGGAAAAACCTTTTCACAGGCTTTATTAGCAACGGAGCAATTTTCGGACTACGAAGTTTTCAGCTTGCAAATTGGAGAAGAAACGGGGCAATTGGTAAAAGTATTGGCGGAGCTATCCACTTATTTTAGCAAAAGCATTAAGTATCGGCAGCAACTCGTGGGCGCGCTGGCTTACCCCGTTTTTGTCATTAGTTTTGCCATCTTGGTTGTCTTCTTTATGCTTAAATATTTGGTGCCCTTATTTAGTGATATTTATAAAAGATTTGACGGGCGCCTGCCTACGATAACGCAATATTTAATTGATCTTTCTAATTGGATTGGTGCTTATGGCGGCTACGTTTTTCTGGTATTGCTGGCACTGGTATTGGCTTTGTATTGGCAACGGCGACAGCTTTGGTTTCGGAAGTGGAGTGCAAAGTTGTTATTGCGCTTACCCTTTTTTGGAGCTATTGTAAAAGGAATCTATCTCTCTCGTTTTTGTCAATCAATGTACTTATTGCTGAATGCAAAAGTTCCGTTATTGCGTACCGTTGAACTTGTCAAGCAAATGATTGCTTTTTATCCAATCGAAGTTTCTTTAGCACAAGCGGAAAAAGATATTTTCAATGGATCGTTGTTGCATCAGTCGCTACAAAAATCTCAACTCTATCCGCAAAAATTAATCGCCTTAACCCAAGTTGGAGAAGAAGCGAGTAACCTGGACGAGATGTTTCAAAAACTAGCGGATCAATTCAGTGAAGACGTAGAACAACGGACGGCACTGTTGGGTAGTGTTTTGGAGCCAATGCTCATTATCGGATTGGGATTAATCATTGGAGTAATTTTGGTGGCGATGTATATGCCCTTATTTCAGTTGAGTGTAGGGGTGGGTGGCTAGGTTTTTATAAAACATTGGTGCAACGTCGGAATGCAATTTTGAGTAAGCTTAGTCTTTTGATTAAGATTTCTCCTTTGGTTCTTTCTCTTTCTCTTTCTTCTTTTTGGGTTCTTGTACTTTTCCCCGCTTGTATTTGATTGTACGAATTATATTGCCATTTTTAAATTCATTTACTTTTCCGTGCAAGCTTCCACGCCGATAACTACCTGCTTGACTAAGTTGACCATCTGCATCAAATAATTCAAAGTGACCGTGTTTGATTCCTCTGCGCCAGTGGTGAATTGCTTTGAGTTGACCATTTGAATACCAACTTTTCCAGATACCTTCTTTCAAGCCATGTTTAAAATATCCAATTTTTTTGATTGCTTTATTGTCGAGGTAGAAATCCTCGTAACGACCATGCAGGAGATGACCAAAGGTGCTAGCACCAAAGCGCGATTTATAGATTTTATGGTTGTAGTAACTAAAGTAAAATCGATCTTTAAGCAGCCGCGTTTTTTTAGCATCAATGGCGAGTTCGATTTTACGAAAAACCTCCTTGGTCTTTATTACAACTGATCGGTGCTCCAAGTTGCTTTGCCCTGCTCCAAGAAACGGTAGCGTAAAAAAGAAGCAAGTGGAAAATAACAATTTTAGATTCATAGCAATATGTCCGGTCGTCTCGTTAGTAAGCTAGCGTTGTAGTAGATGGTGAACGTAGAGACAACTCAATTTTTAAATAAAAACAAATTAAGGATATCTCGTTTTAATAGCAAGGAATGAAGATAGTATCTGTAGATTTTTTTTTGATATTGATGTATAAATATATTTTGCAACAAAATAACTTCACATAGATACGTAATTGGCTATTATTTGTTATTTTTTTATAAAGTTGTAATGCGTAATTTTGTATTACAAAAAAATGTAATTATATTTGGATCAAATTATAGAACACGGAACAAGAAATTCAAAAAGCTAAACTTTATACATACACTCAGTTATTGCCTGAGTTTAACGTATTAGTATATATTGAAAACTAGAATTTCTTTCCACTTTTTTTATTACAATTTATAGACTTTTTTAAGCTTTCTATTGCTGTCAATAGGTAGGTGCGTTTCTACCTTAACGTGTCTACAGATAGATTGAATCAGCACGTCAAATATGATCGTGCGGGTAATAGGATTTCTTTGCTCATTTCCTTTTGGTTGAATGGACTTGTATCAGTATGGTATGCCTTATGGCTACTGATTGGTGATTTAAGTAGGAATATTAACCAATCGGAGCTAGTCTTTAGTTGTCATGCGTAGGTTTTTTAACAATATATTGTCAATTCTCGTTGCTCGGTTTTGACCCTGTAAGCGTATGTCTTTTTTATTAAAGCTTTTGAAATAGATGTCAAGCCTTGGAACTAGGTTTGTTTACTCGCATCATTTTAAAAACGGACGCAAAAAAGGAATGCGCTGGTTTACATTTTCAATTCAGAAAAAAATGATCATGAAAAAAATGCACCAACTGATTTTATTAAGCTTTTTGTTTTTATCAATGCTTTGCGTTAGCACTGTTTCATTTGCTCAAATTCATATTGATAATGATAAGGATGTAGCTATTGGGACAACAGCAACGGAGGCTTGTAAGCTTCGTATTTATAATAACGATGGTAGTAATCGGTACGGACTTAGTCTTGCTAATCATGGCTCTAATGCAAATGGAGTGACGGGGACAAGGTTTGGGCTTTATAGTGGCGTTAGGCAAGATGCTGGCTATACGGGGGGCGAAAGTACGATTGGTTTTCAAACGATTGTACACCCTTACGGGACAGGTCAAGGATTTGGTGTTTTTAGTGAGATTAAAGGATATGGCTCAGGGAATAAGGTAGCTTTTTTCGGGAAGGTCACTCAACCTATGGGCAGCAGTTCGAACATTTTTGGAACTGATTTAGTCGTAGATAATGAAGGAGTAGGCAGTGCTTATGGTATTAGAACGCAAGTCACTGGAGGTACAGGAGGAGCACTATACGGCCTTGAAAATAACGTAACGGGTAATGTTAGTTCCCCTGGAAAGATCGCGGGTATTAGGAATGTTACGAAATTAAATGGGAATAATAATAAAAGTGCTGGAATATATAATGAAACGACTACGGGGGCGCAATCTTCTGGGAAAAAATTTGGAATTTATAATAGTCTATTAATAGGTAATAACACAGGAGGGGTAGGGATTCGTTATGCTTTTTTCTCTGAATTGAATGGATCACCGAATTCGGTAGCTTATGCGGGTTATTTCAGTGGAGATGTACACGTTACGGGAGATTTTACAAATCCTTCAGATCGGAGATTGAAAGAAAACATTAGAGATTACAATGGAGGTTTAGAACTGATCAAACGACTTTCCCCCAAGACTTATGCTTTCAAGTCTAATTTATCGATTAGTTTACCTAAAGGAAAACAATACGGATTGATTGCACAAGACTTAGAAAATGTGCTGCCCGCCTTAGTGAAAGATACTCAACATCCTAGCCCTATAACGGTAAGGAATGTTGGGCAAGAGAATAGTACGGAGGAAAGCGTAGAGGATGCATTAGGAGGAAGTACTAGTTACAAATCAGTTAATTATCAAGCCTTAATTCCCGTCTTAATTTCAGCAATTCAAGAGCAACAAGCACAAATAGAACTACAAGGTAAAGAAATCGAGTTGTTGAAAAAGGAGTTGAGTATTCTTAAGGAACGTAGATAATCACAA
>CALFBG010000115.1 GCA_937951685.1 uncultured Saprospiraceae bacterium
GTAAGTACTAAGACAAAATTACTTTGCCATTAAATTGTGTTAGATTTTGATCAGTATTGAGGCACGAAAACCGCCCTAAGCCTTTGCTTAGGAAGGCTTTGAGTAACGAAGAGACTGGTCGAAAGATGACGCAAGTTAATAAGTAAAATAATTTGTCTTAGTACTTAAGTACTAAGACAAAATTGTTTTAGCCTTTATCTTTTACCATAACTTCCGGAAGAACTTCTATAATATGTCGCTTCAACTAGCTAAATTCCCTGCGAGTTTATGTACATTTGTAAGACATTGAAACGATGAAATTGATCTATATTTGCCGTTCTTTTTTGGGCATAATGATCATTTTGAAAACGTCTAAAATACGAGTACTTATGAAAGAAGCATACATTATAGATGGCATTAGAACGCCCATTGGTAATTTTACGGGGGCACTTTCTACGATTAGAACAGATGATTTAGGTGCTTTAGTCATTCGCGCCTTAGTAGAACGAAACCCGACGATTCCGAAGGTAGCTTACGATGACGTCATCATCGGTTGTGCCAACCAAGCAGGAGAAGACAATCGCAACGTAGCGAGAATGTGTCTATTACTCGCTGGATTACCTTGGTCTGTTCCTGGTGAAACGGTTAATCGACTTTGTTCCTCGGGCTTATCGAGTATTATCCATGCCAACCGAGCCATTAAAGCTGGTGACGGAGACCTCTTCATCGCGGGTGGTTTGGAACATATGACTCGTGGTCCTTGGGTAATTTCTAAAGTCTCAAAAGCATTCGGTCGAGATGCCCAAATGCATGATAGTAGTTTTGGGTGGCGATTTGTCAATAATAAAATGCATGAACTCTATGGAACGGACGGCATGGGCGTTACCGCCGAAAACTTAGTTTCCCTTTACGGACTGAGTCGCGCAGATCAAGATAAATTTGCTTATCATTCTCAAATGAAAGCTGCCAAAGCACAAGCCAATGGTCGATTAGCCAAAGAGATTATTCCCGTAGCAATTCCACAAAGAAAAAAAGCGGCCATTATCTTTGACCAAGACGAATTTATCAAACCCAATACGACGCTTGAAGTGCTCGGGAAATTACGCGCTGCCTTCAAAAAAGAAGGCGGTTCGGTAACTGCTGGAAATGCTTCCGGTCTTAATGACGGTGCCGCAGCTTGTCTCATTGCTTCCGAACAAGCGGTTGCCCAACACCAACTCAAGCCAATCGCAAGAATTGTTAGTTCTGCCGTTGTTGGCGTAGAACCTCGAATCATGGGTATTGGTCCCGTTGAAGCTTCCAATAAAGCTTTGGCGAAAGCTGGATTAACCATGAAAGATATGGACGTAATCGAGCTCAACGAGGCCTTCGCTGCACAAGCACTCGCCTGCATCCGAGCGTGGGGTTTAGCCGATGATGATCCTCGTATTAATCCAAACGGTGGTGCTATTGCAATTGGTCATCCACTCGGCGCTACGGGAACTAGACTTTGTTACTCTGCGGCTTTGGAATTAGCATTAACACAAAAAAAATACGCTTTGATAACGATGTGCGTGGGTGT
This sequence comes from uncultured Saprospiraceae bacterium, assembly GCA_937951685.1. Taxonomy (GTDB): domain Bacteria; phylum Bacteroidota; class Bacteroidia; order Chitinophagales; family Saprospiraceae; genus CALFBG01. The sequence continues at coordinate 1,541 of CALFBG010000115.1, forward strand.
TGGTCAAGGTTACGCGGCGATCATTGAGCGCGTATCCTAGTACACTGTGTAATAAATAATACTTCATTTGAAAAACTTCTATCTTAAATATATATACACGTTATGGAAAAGTTAGGAAATTACGTTTTAGGCAATTGGATTACTGGCGACGGCGACGGACAGCCCCTTTATAATTCGGTCAACGGAGAGATTGTGGCAATGGCTACGACTAAAGGATTAGACTTTGAAGCAATCCTTAAGTATGGTCGCAAAACAGGTGGTGCCCCCTTGCGCAAAATGACCTTTCAGGAAAGAGGCAATATGCTCAAGAAATTAGCCCTTTATCTGAATAAAAGAAAAGAACAATTTTACAAAATCAGTTATCAAACGGGAGCGACGCGCAACGATAGCTGGATTGATATTGAAGGTGGCTTTGGCAATCTTTTTGCGAATGCTTCGCTTCGTAGAAATTTTGCGAACCAAAGTTTTCACGTCGATGGGGATGCAATTGATCTTTCTCGTGGAGGAAGCTTTATGGGACATCATATTATGGTTCCTAAAAGAGGCGTTGCCATCCACATCAATGCGTACAACTTCCCAATTTGGGGAATGCTAGAAAAATGTGCGGTCAACTGGATGGCGGGTGTACCTGCCGTTGTAAGACCAGCTAGTGCCACCTCCTTCTTAACGGAAGCCGTCGTAAAAGAAATCATCGCTTCTGGAATTTTACCGGAAGGTGCCCTGCAACTAATTTGTGGTTCGGCAAGAAATATTTTAGATACGATTGAATCGCAAGATGTTGTCACCTTTACCGGATCTGCCACGACGGGGAGAATGTTGAAAGCACATCCGAGAATAATTCAAGAAGCCGTGCCATTTAATATGGAAGCGGATAGTTTGAACTGCTCCGTTCTTGGCAAAGATGCCGTTCCGGGTAGCCCAGAATTTGATTTGTTCATTAAGGAAGTGCGGAAAGAAATGACCGTTAAATGTGGACAAAAGTGTACAGCAATTCGTCGGGTGATTGTTCCCGAAGAATTTGTTGAAGCGGTACAACTTGCCCTTAGTAAATCTTTAGCGAAAGTAGCCATTGGCAATCCAACTGCGGATGGCGTGCGCATGGGAGCACTGGCGAGTAAAGCACAAGTAACGGAAGTTCACGACCGCGTAAAAGAATTAGCCAAAACGGCAGAAATCGTTTATGGTAGTCTCGATCGCATTGATTTAGTAGATGCTGATTTTGAGAAAGGTGCTTTTATGAGTCCCGTTTTATTATTAGAAAAAAATCCTTACAAGAATCTTCAGGTACACGAAATTGAAGCCTTTGGTCCGGTAAGTACGATTATGCCTTATCGCGATTTGGAAGAAGCTTCTGAACTGGCTCAAATGGGGAAAGGTTCTCTTTGTTGCTCAATCGCTACGTTTGACGATCAGATTGCCCGCGAGTTTGTTTTAGAAGCGGCAAGTCATCACGGAAGGATTTTGGTAATTAACCGAGAAAATGCCAAGCAGAGCACGGGGCACGGTTCTCCACTACCTTCTTTGGTACACGGTGGTCCGGGGCGTGCGGGTGGCGGTGAAGAAATGGGTGGTATGCGTGGCGTCAAACACTATTTACAACGTTGTGCGATTCAAGGAACCCCAACTACCATCTCTGCCATTACAGGAATTTATCAGGCGGGGGCGAAGGTGATAGAAGCACCGCAACATCCTTTTCGTTATTATTTTGAAGAGATTCAACCGGGAATGTCGATCTTAACACACAAGCGAACAATTACCGATTCTGATATTCAAAACTTTGCGAATCTGACTTGGGATCACTTTTATGCTCATACAGATATTACCTCTCTGAAGGGAAGTATTTTTGAACGGCGCGCCGCACACGGTTATTTTATCTTAGCCGCTGCCGCAGGTTTATTTGTACACCCGGCGAAAGGGCCGGTTGGTGCCAATTACGGTTTGGACGAATGCCGTTTCCTACGCCCGATTTACCATAATGATACCTTACAAGTGCGCTTAACTTGCAAGGAGAAAGTAGATCGCGATAGCAAAGGGAGAGAGTTTCCATCCGGAGTGGTAAAATGGTACGAAGAAGTATTTGATCAAGATGGCGAACTCGTAGCGATGGCAACGATCTTGACACTGGTACAAAAGAAATGTCCTTTTCACGAAGTAGATCGCAGTTTCCTTGAAAACGGTTTAGCAAAATTAAACGAAGATAGCAAAGCGAAGTGGGGCAAGATGACACCACAACATATGGTAGAACATTTTGAGTATTTTTTCCGCATGTCGACGGGAGAACTGCCAACGGAAATTAGCACGCCCGAAAAATACTTAGAACGCACACAAGAATCGCTTTTCAATTACCGACCGATGCCGAAAGGCGTAGATCATCCTTTATTAAAAAAGGGCGAATTAGAAGACTTACGTTTCGAAAGTTTGGCGGAAGCGAAGGCTGCCATGTTGAAAGCTTACGATGAATTTGAAGCTTATTTCAAAGCAAATCCAACGGCGATTACCCCGAATACTGTTTTTGGTAATTTGGATAAAGAACTCTGGGATTTACTCAACCGAAAACACGCCAATCATCATTTTGAGCAATTCGGTTTGATTTAAAATAAGCTATTCCTTTGCATAAGTACCAATCTATTTGGTAAACCTATTTAGAAGTAAATATAAAAGCGCTTTTTATCAAAATGGTAGAAAGCGCTTTTTGTTAATAAAAATATATCGCGCGTAAGCATCTATTGTCGATAGTGATTTGCTCGTTTATTTTCTGCGGCCAGTGCTGCAGTTGTTTCAATTCGTTTGGCGCGCGTAGCGGGGCGTTTGGCGTTGAAGATCCATTCTAAAATCCCTCTTTTGGAAGACGGTGGGAAGTTTTGAAAATGAGTATTTGCCGTAGGATTTTGATCGAGTGCGGCTTGCAAGTCGGGCGGAATAATTAGCTGTTCCACTTCGTCTAGCGCATGCCAAGTTCCCGTTTTTTTGGCGTGTGCAATCATTGCGTGACCACTTGCAGTGATTAAATTTTGCGTCAGCAAGCGCGCGATGGTTTCTTTATTCTTTTTGCTCCAATTACTTTTTGGATTTCTTTTGGAAAAAAATTGATAGTAACTTTCGCCATCTCGTTTATTGGGTTTGCTATCAATCCAACCAAAGCACAAGGCTTCCTCAACGGCTGCTTCGTAGTGAACACTCGCCGTCTCACTTTTTTTATGATAAATAATTAACCAGAGACTTTTTTCGGTTGCGTGATGTTGTTGTAACCACGCTCGCCAAGCTGCTCGCGTACTTGCGTGATAACAGGCTACGCCATCTTTTTTTTCCATAAGATATGATGATTAAAATTTATTCTTTTTCCAATGCTTTAATTATCGGCAAGGCTTCTTTCCAAGTTAAATGTCGATGCGCTTTTGCGGACGCTAAATGCTTTTCACAAAACCATTCTAAGCCCGGAGGATGACCTACATAACCAGGTTTATTGAGAGCTTTCCATCGCACTTGTTCTTCCGCTGATCGTGTAAATCGGACGGATCCGCCGCTTTCCATATTATGCCGAAAATCTTTGCGGCAAATCGCACAAATTGGTGGTCGCATAATTTTTAGTTGTTACTAATTTTTGAAAATTATCTAAGTTTCTAAGATACAAAATACTTTTTTTAAACGTGAAAATTATTTAAAACTAAACCTTAAGTAAGTAGTTCAATGCTTCGATTTTCCAAAACTTATCCCTGAATCAATTGCTTTAAAATACCAATCGCCTTCGTCAATTCTTTTTCGTTATTCGAAGCAAAACCTAACCGTGTTGCATTTAAATTCTTGCCAATTGGATTGTAATGATGAGCACCGGTAAATGTTAGACCTTGTGCCACTGCGCTTTCGGCTAACGCATCCAACGCTATGTCTTTCGCAAATCTAGCCCAGACGGCCATGCCACCTTCTGGAGTATCGAACTCAAGATATTCCCCTAATTCGTTGCGTAATAATGCACAAAAGTAATCTCGCCGTTGGTGATAAATTTTTAGTGACTTGCGTAGATGTCGTTTGATCTCACCTTCTGCAAATAACTGGGCGATGGTTTTTTCTAAAATGATATCTCCTTGGCGGTCAATGTAGCGGCGATTTTTAGCCATTTCTTCAATTAAGTTTTGTGGAGCAACGACGAAACCCACTCGAAAAGCAGGTGCGATGGTTTTACTCAAGGAGCCAACGTAGGTAACAAAGCCCTCTTGGTCCGAACTTGCCAAGGGTAAAATAGGACTACTGTTGTAATGATAATCGTAATCATAATCGTCTTCAATAATTGCAAAACGATATTCACTAGCCAAGAGTAATAATTTCATCCGGCGTTCTGCGCTGAGCGTAACCGTCGTTGGATGATGATGGTGAGAAGCCACGTATACTGCTCGCACTTTGCGGCGTTGACAAATTTCAGCAATCGCATCTACATCAAGTCCTTCTTGATCTACGGGCACGTACAACAATTTTCCTTGTGCTTTGCGAACGATATATTCTGCCGTCCGATAATTCGTTTCCCCCACAATAACGACATCGCCTGCGCGCAAGATCGTTTGAAAGAATAAATAAAATCCCATAATGCTGCCTCGCGTAATCAGGATATTATCAATATCTGCTTTGATGCCTCGCGTTGCGAGCAGATACTTCGCGAGTTCTTCCCGCAGATTGGGATCGCCTTTGATGAAAGCAGAATATCCCAAATAGCGGCGACTATATTTTGAATTTACGATACTTTTATACGTTCGACCAAGGGCTTCAAGTGGTGCTATTCGCGTATCGGGAAAACCATCATCCAAGGCAATTAATTTATTTTGTCGCGACATGGGTTTCAAATAAGCTTGGGTTGTTGCGATAGTAAAACCCGTCTGAGCAGCAATTTTTTGCGCACCGTATTGTTTGGTAGCAGTTAAAGTTCGGGGAATCACTTTGGGTAATTTATGGGTAACGAAGGTACCTTTAGCAGCTACGATATGAATCCAGCCTTGTGCGTCTAGTTCTTCGTAAGCCGCAACGACCGTTTTGCGGTGAATCCCGAGCAATGCGGCGAGGGTACGGCTACCTGGCAATTTTGCGGCGGGTGCTAAGCGACCTTCCTTAATTTGTTGGATCAAGGCTTTGGTCACTTGTAGATAAATTGGCATTCCAGATTTTTTATGGATTGGAACGAGTGTTTTGTAGGGCAACATAGCTGGACTATTTATATTATGTAAACTGGAGTAAGTACCTCAGCCAGTCAAGATATATATTTGTAGTCTTGAAATCAAATAAAATACTTATGAAATCCAAAGCACCTAGTAAAAGAGCACAACTTACCCGCAAGACCAAGCGTGGTTTTTACGATGCCGAAACGATCAACGGCATTCTTGACGAAAGTTGTATTTGCTACCTCAGTTTTACCATTGATCAAATGCCTTTTATTTTGCCAACCGCTTACGGTCGCTTAGCAGATACCTTATATTTTCACGGCGCACTCAAAGGCAGAATGATGAAAGCCTTAGAACAATCACCACAAGTTTGTATCAACGTCAGTTTGATGGATGGTTTGGTATTAACCCGGGCGGTGTTTAGTCATTCGATGAATTACCGTTCCGTTGTTATTTTTGGAGCGGCAAGGTTGGTCACCGAACCGGAAGAAAAAATGGCGGCACTCGAAGCACTGACCAATCAAATCATTCCTGGAAGATGGGAAGAAGCGAGAGCCCCCAACGCAGAAGAATTACAAGCGACCTGCGTCTTTGCCGTTTCCTTGCAGGAAGCCGCCGCCAAAGTCCGAACGGAAGGACCGAATGACAAGCAGGCGGATTATGACTTACCATATTGGGCGGGGGTAGTTCCCTTGATCCAAAAAGCAGGGACGCCCGTGCCGGATGAAAAGCGAAAAAAAGAAGTCCCCTTGCCACGGAGCGTAGTTAATTTTGTATCAACCGCTGAGGATATTTAAATTTTCAGCTTGGCTATTTGTCGAAGGAATATAGTAAAGCTTGTGTTCTAAAGAAATTCATTTGGTCAGTAGAAAGCGGAATAAAAGCTTTGCTAGACTTCCTCGCTAGCTAGTGGAAAGTTTAGTAAAGCTCCACAAAATGAAATCATTTCGTACTTTGTAGTTTAAGTTTGTGAATACTTTGAGTGCTGGATTTTCATACTCATCAAGGAAGCTTCGGAGTCTAATCCTTGAAAAGAATTAAGGCGAGAAGCCGACGCGGAGTAGGCCGAAAAGGCAGGTTCAAAATGTTCGATAATTTATATTACAAAGTATTTAGTACGCAGTAATTTAAGTTTATTGATATTTTGAGCTTTGGATTTTTATGCTAATCGAGGAATGCCCGGAGTTTGATAGCCTTAGCTATCATAACGAGGACAAGACGAAGAGTAGGATAAAAAGACATGTTCAAAATGTTAAGTAATTTAGATTACTGTGTATTTAGCACCAAAATTTAAAAAAAATGATAAAAAAAGTAAAAAATAAAAACAGTTTAGTGATTTTGGTAATAAGAGCATCTCACAAATTTTACTCGATCAAACTGCATATCCACCAAATGATAATTTCGACTTCTTGAAGATCGACCGATTAGTCGTGCGTTTTCAAAAAACAGAAATCTTTCTGGTTTGGCACTAATTCAAAGTTTGAGCTACAAAAAAGAAAAGATTTTTATTAACTTTAACTTAATAGCTATATGCATTTAACTTAGATCAACGCTCAAACATTGCACATGAATTCGACACATCCAAAATGGAGCTTCAGAGAATTTACCACTTTCCTCCTCATTTACGTTTCTTATGCTGATGCGATCTTTACCAAAGAAGAGGAAGCTGCCATCAAAAAACGAATTGAAGAAAAAACTTTTGAAAAAGTACTGGCAGAATATAACAGCCTAACTGACGCAGAAAGGCTTTCCGTCATTCTTACTTACAAAGGGATCTACTACCCTACTGCTGGTCAAAAAAATGAATTGGTTTATTTGATTAAAAAGCAATTTATGGCAGATGGTGTTTTTTCTTTTGAAGAACAAAAGCTATTTGAAGTGCTCAACAATTTAATTTAATTTCATTTTATCGCTTGATTTACTTGCTCAGCCTTAAGTAGCAAAGCAATATCATTTTGTCTTACTACTTAGTTGCCAGAGAAGCTTGTGTACCGAACAAATATAGCATTTGGTACTCCCTAGCATTCCAATATATGGTTTAGTCAAGCCCTTTCCAGTTTACGAGGGCTTGACTAAACCATATTTATTTTGTAAATTGCGATTAGGTTCTGTTCTTAGCACCTAAATTGATACTTACATACAATTTCCCCAAACGATTTATTATTCCCTCCGATAGCGCTATTTAAAAGCATAGTTTTCTTTTTGCCCTCCAGAATTTTACATTTTAATCGACCACTTACAAACTTACAACCATGAACCGTTATTTACTTAACTGGGGACGCTTTGCAGTGTCTTTAACTAAAAATTCCTCTCGCGCTTTTCTCGCCTTAGTGTTTACACTTTCAGCTTCTTTTGCACAAGCTCAATGTACGACCAATCCAGGAATTGTTTCCTCGGGCGGCCTCGTTAGTTATTTTGATGTGGACAATGATGGTGCTAATGATTTTGCAATACTAAGAAATAGTCCTTTTAATATTACTCGTTTAATCGTGCTGGGCAACGAAGCCGCCGTTTTTTTAGGGACGGGATCAGAAGTTGTTAACGTGGCAGAAAATACTAGTTTTGATGGTAGTGAGTCCAGTTACTCCTCAGGACCAGGTTTTCAAGAGTTTGACCTTGACCAAAGCGTTAGTAATTGGCTGATTGTTTTTAAATATGAAGTGACCCTTTCGGGTGGCGTACAAGCCGGCATACAAAAATCAGGATTTCTCAGAATTGCCATTATCGGTCAAGCAATGATTGTAGAAGAATATGGTGTTCAAGCTCCCACCGATACCGATGATATCCTCGCCGGAGATTGTAGTTCTTTAGCCAATAGTCTTCCTATTGAATTAAGCTATTTTAAAGCTTCTTCGGACGATGCAGCAATTCAATTATCGTGGGAAACGCAATCCGAAAAATCAAATTTAGGTTTTGAAATACAACGAAGTCTGAATGGACAAGATTTTGAAAATATCGCTTGGGTAGCAGGTGCGGGCGATAGTTTTTCCAAACTACAATACCAATACGAAGATCGTGCCTTGCGAAGCAATATCAGTTATTATTACCGTTTAAAGAACGTCAATTATGATGGTTCATTTGAGCTTTCTCCAATTCGAGTAGCCAAATTAGTAAATGGTCGCAAAGATGCGGTAAGTCCTTTCTTTCCCAATCCCGTGATGGATCAAGTTACCAAATTACAATTCGTCGCCGAAGAAGATCAAACGGTACAAATTACTTTGTACAATGCGATCGGTCGACAAGTAAAGTTTCAAGAAGCACAGTTGACGGTTGGGGGCAATCTGATCGAGTTAGTCACTTCAGATTTGACGAGTGGAAATTATTTTGCCATGATCCAAATGGGAGATGATTTATATCAACAAAAATTAATTATCAGTAAATAAGTCGTTCACAAACAAAATTAAGTAACCGAAGTTGTTTTAAAATAGATCTTAATCCTTTTTTCATATTCAACAAATAAAACAAGTTAAAGCCTCTCGTGAAGATCGTATCTTCACTGAGAGGCTTTTTTATTACCTGCATTATCCTTGAAATAAATTTAGCGTTCTTTTTTAGACCTTGCCCGATGCGATGCTTTTTGAGATACTAAAAGTACCCCAGAGCTCAATTACTAACTGATCCTCCGGGGTCACTAGCCTGCCAATTTATTGTTTAGTCTTTAAAAAATCTAGCGTAGTTATACTGTATTCTCGGATGTCAAACTACGCTAGAGCAATTAGATAAGATGTTTAACTTATAGTATAAATATACAGCGAATAGCAAGAAGCGCAAAGGGCAAACGAGTGACGTACTCCTAAGACTTAATGAATAGGGCATATCATTGTGTCAATGCAAATGGAAGCTTAAAGTTGGCCTTGTTTAGTTGAAATTGGCGGGAGACATCTTGTAGATCGTAGGATCGTGTTGATTACGAATCCAATAATTATAATCTCTGAGGAGTCGAGGAAGGTTGTCAAAGCGGAACTTCGCTTTACCGATTTTTTGGTACATCGCAGTGTAAAGCCTAGTGTAGCGTTTTATTTTTTTCTTAAAATTTATTCGTGTGATTTTGGTCAATTTACCTTTCGCATTTTTCAAATAATAGCAATTGCCCATTGGTTGTTCCGTCCGAGCAGGTTGCTCGTAATAATAGTTGTACAGCGTGTAATGTCCTTCAACCGTTCGCCACATAAAAACACCTTTAGGCGCGAAAGCCTTAGGCGGAAAATCTAATTCAACGGAAAGGCTTTCGTAATGCTTCCATTCTTTTTGGGCAGCAATCGTAGCGTCCGAAGTAGTTTCAAGTGCTTCAAAACCATATGCCCGTAACTTGTTTGGTTTATAAATCGTCTGCTTTCCATTTTGAAAAAATTTAAGTTTGACCTCTTGATCCGTGAGCGAACCAACTTCAACCAATCCCGTTTGCTTCGTTCCATCTTTCAGGATAATGTATCCCGGTCGTAAGGTATCTACCGATAAGAATGAAATAAATGTCCCAGCGATCAGGAGTAAAAAAGCTACAATAAGCTTAGCCGACGGAGGCAAACTTTGTTTTCGACTAAGCTTCATGATGATAATGGTTTGAGTAATTTTTCAGATTTTTTACTAAGGGCTACTCTTTTTGAGCCCCAAAATTCACACCAGTTTTTAATCTTTGAACTTCGCGGCGCGCCGTTCCATTTTGGCACTAAAAGCTTCCATTAAATCATTAGACAGTAAGTACGACGCATTCCAAGTAGCCATATATTGTAGTCCTTCTGCTACGCTGTGATCTCGGGTGTAACGCAGCATTTCTTTGGTTCCCCGAATCGAAACCGGAGATTTATGCGCAATCATTGTTGCGATTTCTTGCACGCCTTCTTCCATCGCCGCTTGATCGCGATAAGCTTGATTCACTAAGTTGATCTTAGCGGCCTCTGTGCCCGAAACATTTCTTCCGGTGTAGGCCATTTCTGCGGCAATTCCGGGAGCAATGATTTTGGGTAAGCGCTGTAAAGTCCCCAAATCTGCGACCATCCCCATATCAATTTCCTTGATGGTAAAATAAGCATCCTGTGTGCAATAACGCAGATCGCAAGCCGCAATGATATCAACACCGCCACCGATACACGCACCGTGAATGGCTGCAATAACGGGCTTGCGACATTGCTCAATCGCATTGACCGCCGCTTGTAAATCTAAGATAAACTTCCGCAGTGCTTCCCGCTTGCGCGCCTCACAAGAAAGGTCGTTAAGTTGCTGGACAGACATCAATAAACTTAAATCAATACCAGCACAAAAACATTTTCCGGCACCACTTAGGATAATAACGCGTACCGCTGGATCCGCATCTAGTTGGTTAAAGATGGCGTGCATTTCATCCCAGCCTGCTTGTGGAATTGAGTTCGCTTTTTCGGGGCGATTCAAAACGACTTTGGCAATGTGATCTTGTACGTCGACGGAAAAAATTTTATAATCCATGTGTTATTTTTTTTTGAAGTTTGAAAATACGGCGCTACGATTTTCAAATCTAGTCTGGAAGCAAAAGCGCACCGTAAGTTACAACTTCCCAAGCAAAGAACTATACTTTTAGGTGGGTAAGTCTAGCGTAGAATCTACTAAATTGCAGTATCAAACGTTCGTTCAAAACTCAACGTTGTATCAATTGCTAATTTTTCAACCCCGAGGTTATGAAGTTGTATAAAAATAACCTCCTCAAAAAATTCTATTTTGAAAAAGATCCTACTTCTGCTCCTCAGCGTATTTTTTTTACAAAACATTTATGCTCAAACACCAATGACTGTCAAAAAATTTGAAGCTCAACCCAACGCTGCCGTTGCCGTAGCAGGCGACCTAAACGAAGGTGCCACGATGACCGATTTATCTTGGGCTTGGAATAGTTCCAACGCTTGTTTCCCCGAAACGCAAGTCAAAAAATACAAAGGCAATCACGTCCTGTATTTTACCCAAATCCCAAAATATTCCGTAATGGTGATCAAACTTATTCCTACGGATGAAAGTGCCAATTTTAGCCTGTATGCTTATTCTACGAATAAATCTAAACCTTCGATTGTGCCACAATTGCCGAGTTGTGTGAGTTGTGAAGCGGATCACGTTTGGGATCGTCAGTGGAAAGGCAAAACGCAAGATCATACGCGATCGGTAGAACTGCGTGCGATTAACAATCCTTACGGCGTCATTATTGGGGTCGTGGGAGGAGATGGTCAAACGGAAGGTGCTTACACGATTGAAGTTAGCCTAAAAACGAGATAAATAAAACTTCAGTGTTAAGTACTAATATCATGTAAAATCTACATCGAATTGACTACGGGTTGGTTCGATGTTTTTTTGTTTAAAGGTTATCCAAGGGAAACTTACTCTTGCGACAAACGACAATCAATAATCCTTTGCAAGGCTTCGTCGAGTTGATGCTTTTTCCAAAGGCCTAAGTCGTTTTGTAAAACTAAAGGATTTTGTTTCGCCGCAAGGTACTTGCGAATTGATTGCACTTCTGGTCCGTCGAATTGATCTATTTTTAAAATAGATTTTCCACCGGGGAGTGCATACGCGCCTTCGTAACGGTAGCTAAAAACTAAGACCTTGTCCCCTAGCCCAAGGCCAGTTTTAGCGAAAGCATCCGAAACAATAAACTTTTCTGCTTGATATTTTTGTTGGGCAGTTGCTTCTGACCAAAGCTTTTCGTGGAGGGTAATTGTTCCACGTTGTTTGACAAAATTTGCTTGGGGTTGTATTGCGTCTAAGGCGGTTACTGTTCCCGAAACTACTAGTGCATATCGCTCGCCACACATTCCGACGAAAGGGCCCGACGCCGGCCACCAATAAGTATACGCGATGTTTAAACTATCTCCTGCGACCTTGGTAGCAGCCTTTGCTTGTTTGGGATTCGTTTCCAATTTTTTACGCGCCGCAGTTGTATCCGAAGCCGTGCAAGCTTGTCCGAAAAGCAGGAAACCTACGAAGAGGTGGAATAAATTTTTCATAAAAAAAATTGAAATTAAGTTAATCCGACAAACTAAATACTCATCCGTTCTTTAAACTTAGCGGAGCGTCTTTCGGAGACTTCCACTTGCCTGCCGTCTTTTAAATGAATGCGCAAACTACCTTTAAACAAAGGAACAATTTTTTCAATAAATAAAAGATTAATAATTTCTTGGCGATTCACTCTAAAAAAAATAGTGGGATCAAATTTTTGTTCCAAGAGATTGAGCGAGCGATGCAACAGTGCAGATTGCCCTTCAAAGTGCAACTTCGCATAATTGCCTACCGATTGAATAAAAGAAATCGTTGATACTTTTACGAAATGACATTGATCGCCATCCTTAATAAAAACTTGTCGATCTTTAGAAACGACCGCTACGGTAGGAGGCTTGGCTTTTTGCTGCTGAATTTCCGCCCGAACTTTCGTTAAAGTTTTGGTCATTCTTTCTTTTCGAATGGGTTTCAACATATAATCTAAGGCATTCACTTCGAAGGCGCGAATCGCATATTGATCAAAAGCCGTGGTAAAAATTACCTGCGGTGCATGATCTAACGCTTCCAATAAATCAAAGCCTGATTTTTCTGGCATTTGAATATCAAGAAAAATCAAGTCGGGTGCTAAACGCGTAATCAAGTCAATACCTTCGTCGGCATTGGCAGCTTCTCCGACGATGATGAAGTCGGGAAAATCTTGCAACAACAAGCGCAGTTCTTCCCGTGCCAGCCGTTCATCGTCGATTAAAATACAATTGATACTATGCATATTCCAGTGGCATTTTGATCGTTGCTTTTACTTGCTCCGTCGCTAGGTTTTTAATTTCAAAATGAGCAGTTTTACCATAATGCAAAGCGAGTCGTTCCTTTAAATTCTGCAAGCCCAGTCCTTGCGAATCTTCCTCCTTTTTTAATTGTCCATCGTTCGTTACTTGTAGATAAAGTTCCTTTGCCACACAGTACGCTTCAATCCGGAGCCGCCCGCCCACTTTCCGTTGATTGATGCCATGCTTGATGGCATTTTCGACGAGCAATTGCAAACACCAAGGTAAAACTTTAGCGGGCAAACTTTCCGGAGCAATTACTAACTCGATGACTAAGCGTTCCTCAAAACGCATTTTTTCAATTTCTACGTAATCCTTTACTTGCTGCAATTCTTCCTCCAGCAAGATGAAGCTACGCTTAGAAGCATGCAAAGAACTTCTCAAGATATCCGACAAGAGTACAACGGCTCGACGAGCTTTGGCAGGGTCGAGCGCAATCATTGCCTTGACACTATTCAAAGCATTAAAAAGAAAATGAGGATTCAGTTGCGCCTTCAATTTTTCCATTTGTGCTTCGTAAGCTTTATTTTCCAAAATTGCTTTTTCCGTCTCCGCTTTTGCTCCTCGCTGTGCGTAATGATACAGATGAAAAGCCAGTACCCAAATCGCCATCAAGCGAACGCCCGTAATAAAAATCCGCAGTCTGGCTTCTGCTACCGCATCCCAAAAACTACATTGATAACAGCTATTACTTCCCCAATAATTAATGATAATATTGATCACCGTAAAAAGCAATGCCAATACCACAATCGCGATAATGGCAATTGGAAACAAGGCACGAATACTCAGCAAATGCCAGCCTTTACGCTTGGCCAGCACATAATAACTATGCGTAAGTCCGATCGAACTTACCAAAGTCAAAATCGTAATCAACGCACCTTCCAGTAAACTAGGATGCTGATTATAAATCATCCAATATACCCAGTAAGCCGTCGCGAGTCCCCAGCCGGATAACTGACAAATCCAATAAGGAGATAATTTGAACTTCATGCTTCGTCTGGTTTAAGAAATTGATCTATCCGATCAGGTATCTCCTGATGCTACCGCTTCTTTAGTTAATGATACGGTCTTTCATTTATCCAGTGAAATTTTCGTTGTAATAATTTAAAATCATCCGCAGATCTGTAGTTAAATTCCACCCGGAGTGTATCTTTTCTCCAAATTCCTTCCAGCAATAATTTTTCCGAACTCGGTTGCGCATATTCAAAAACGCCATTGATCGCGGCAGAATCTCGGTAAGAATGCATGGCAATCGTTTGGTTTGTCGTATCCACCTCGAACTTCCACCCTTCGACTGCTTCGTTGGTGAGTTTGATATTTACGTGTCCTTCCCATTGCACGATCATCGTTCGCCAGCGGACAGTATCCGTGAGTAAAGGAGGCAGTAAGGTATCATTTTTATAAAAATTTTCTACTTCGTAAATCCCGTAGAGTGCTGGCTTGGGTTTTAGATCTCCCCATTTCTTCTGATTCTCTAATGTATTGGTGAATAAAGGATACACTACGTAGGCAATAAAAGCCAATTTGGCGAGTAGAATTGGGATTTTATATTTTTTGAAAAACTTAGGTTGGTACAAAACCTGCGCTGCACTAATTTGATCTAAGAAAAAGAAATTAATAATCTTGGGAAGATCCCGCAGCAATAACAAAATAGCCATCAGCAGCAAATGCCCACTGTACAACTTTACGGGAATATCATAACAAAAATTCATCACCACCACATTCGTCAAAACGGCAATTGCCAAAAACAAGCCCAACAGGCGCGTTCTTCGATAAAAAATCAACCCGCCACCGATCGCTTCCCCCAGTCCGGTAAACAAATTAAAGCCCGGCGAATAGCCCATAAACAACCAAGCCAAGCCCATGGGACTCAAATCTCCAATCGGTTGTGAGAGCAACCAAGGTCCCGGCGCAGGAAATTGCGTTTTGATGATTTTAATGAGTCCGTAGGTAATGAGTGCAAATGCGAGGGAGTACCGCACCAAAATTTCTAGGTAGAAATACAGCTTTTCGTAGTGTGGGCGGCGCCAATCCAAAATGGTCCAGATCAAGGCAATGCCCAGGCCAAGTACTAGATTAACAAAGCTCGTTACGTAGTTGTACATCGTATCGCCACTGCCGGTATATTGCTGCTGCGCAGCCTCCTCCAGTCCAAAAACATGAATCGAAGTCCAGTCGGTCATTACTTGCCAAACCATTCCGTAATATTCCGACAAGTACTCCCAAATAAAGGAAATATAGTTGATCGGAAACGGAAATAAATAAACGATCAGGTAAGCCGCTATGATTCGAAAAAGTACTTTTTCGGTGGTTCGCCAAGGTTGTATGCTTATCGTTTCCTCCATGCTATTTGCTTTTTTTTAGTAAGATATTGCGTTTTGGGGACAGTTAGTAGAGAATTTACAGGAACGCGGATTGTGGTGGGTGAGCGCGGAGGGCGTTTTATCGGACTTGAATTCCGGCTAATGAGCGGCGGCTAAACGGTGCTCTACCCTATTTTATCACAAACAATCCTTATATCGGATACAGAACCATTTTGATACGCTGTTTTTGTTAAAAAGAGGAACATCTTTTGCTATATGGTAAGGAGGTGCTATCCAGTATATACATCTATTGCACTAAGGCTCCAGCTAAAGGAAACTAAAATTATCCTTATTTTATGTCAATTATTGAAAAACTAATTCCAACTAAGTTTCGTCAAGTGCCCAAATTCAGGAGGAGTCTATCCTTGATTATCTTAGTAAACTTACTCATCACCCTTGTTTCTCCGCTCGTAGCTACCTTTTTTTTCAACATTGGCTTTGACGAAGGAGCGTATATCTTAGCCTATTCTTCTGTAGGAACTGCACTATTTTTTGTCTTGCTAAATGTTAGTAAAAACCTGATGTTGTGTGGAGTATTCTTCACCATTCATAGTCTAGTTGTTTCCCTTTCCTTGATGAGTTATACCGGAGGAGTAGGTTCTCCTTTTTTGCTTTGGCTATTTGGTATCGGCCCCGTTTCTTTTCTCTACTTCAAAAAACGCATTGCCCTCTTTTGGACTTTTTTTGTGGTGTGCTGTTTGCTGACCATGGCTATTTTACAGTTTCTGGACTTTCCATTTGAACAACAATTACCAGAAAAGTATTTCTATGGGTTCTGGGTATTTATGTTTTCGTTTCTAGTTTTTATTTTTGTGAAGTTAATCATGGGTTTTCAAAGTGGTCTAAAAGCGTCCAATCGGAAGTTGAAGGCATCCAATCAAGAATTAGAACGATTTGCTTATATCGCTTCCCACGATTTGAAAAGTCCGTTGAGGAACATCAACAATTTCATTCATTTATTGAATAGAAAATATACGGATGTTTTGGATGAAACGGGCAAAGAGTACCTTCAAATCATTGGTACGAATGCCAAGCAAATGCATCACCTAATTGAAGACATTCTGGAGTATTCTAAAAATGATACACAAACGGTAAGCAAAGAAAAAGTAGATTTGAATAAAGTCTTGAACCAGTTGGCGGTACAGATCAGCGGCGAAGAAAAGTATCAAAATTACCAAATCGATTTTTCGCCACTCCCCATTTTAAATAGCGATTTCACCCGAATAAAACAGATTTTCCAAAACCTCATCGAGAATGGATTAAAGTATAATGATAGTGATTTTAAAAAAGTGACTATTGAATTTTTAGCCCAGAAAAACACCATCCACTTGCTCATCAAGGATAATGGCATTGGCATGAAGCCGGAATATTATGAGCGAATCTTTGAAATCTTTCAGCGCTTACACAATACGGGAACGTACGAGGGGACGGGCATTGGTTTGGCCATTTGTAAAAAAGCGGTGCTTCAGTTGGGGGGACAAATAACGGTCACCTCAGCAGTAGGCGTAGGTAGTATTTTTGAATTAACTTTCCCGAAAACGATTTTGTGGCAGGAGGAGGTGGCGAGTGTGGTGAAGGTGGAAGCGCCACGAATAGAGGTTTAGAAGCTTTCCGTCTGTCAGAAGTTGTGCAAGCTGTAAAACAAAGTTATTCCTTATGTTTTTTTGTTGTTCTTTTCATGCCGGTGTGGTGTGTTAAAAGGAGGGCTTCGTTGCTTTGTCTTTTATTGCTTTTCGATTTTAATTTTAATGTGGTATGGTTAAAAGTAAAGAACAAAGCCACCCAATAGGCTTTCTCACAGCTATTTCAATTCCAACATGGTATGAACCTCCTCACACCAGTAGACACCTAGATAATAAAATAATAAAATTAAGCAGCATTTTGTACTGCTAAAAAATCAGCCATTTCTCTAGGAGACTTTCCTCCTAAGGAAGTATGAAT
>CALFBG010000116.1 GCA_937951685.1 uncultured Saprospiraceae bacterium
TATTTATCCACTGTTACAAATGGAAAGTGGTATGTACAACGATTCCCTTGTAAGAAGTACCGCCGGCTTCCTCGCCGAAAATAGTATCGTTTGGTGTGCTAAAAGAGTAATTGGGAAAACGGATATTCATACTGGTGCTACAACTTCCCTCAAATCAGGTTACGCAAATCGGGAATATCAATCTTTAGCTGTTTCTGGTGACCAAACTAAATTCTTGTTTTCTCGCCAAAATATTAATCCTGTAGTTGATTGCAAATTTGATAGCGAACATCGTATTTACATCATGGATACGGATGGCTCGAATGAACAACGAATTAATATTCCAGAGTTGTAAGCACACTAGCATAAGTGTTTTGATTATTTTGAATTGAATAATTGTATTGAAACTATTATGGTGGAACGAAGCATTGACTAAACAAGTCATTTGTGCTTTGCATAATTTTTTAGCTGTAAATGCTAATGGATAGCTTCCGTAGAAAATCGTAATCTTCATCAAATATGCCCATAAATAGCTACGAGAACTGCTCCTTTTTTTAAATTTTCAACTATGAAGAATACCAATCTTCTATCTCCATTATTTATGCTACTATGCATAGCAATATTTACCAATTGCAATAAAGAAGAAATTACAAATCTTACATGCACAGTTCCTTGCGACCAAGGTTTAGCACGATATGCTACCGATGCGATCAATGACGAGTTTCAGATGATCGTATCTAATCTTCAGGAACCATAGAATTCGATCGAGATCGTCAATTAGGCTTGTATTCAAAATTAGATGAAAATTTTGCCGTTAGTAAATTAGTCCTTGCGAAAGAGACGATCATCGTCCCCGAAGAATTTAAGCATATTGATTTTGATTATTTGACTAGACGTTGAGGTTTGAAGGGAATGTGTTTTTATCAAATACCCAGTGATAGAGCTTAAGCTAAATGAAAGAAATGAAAATTCCGTTATAATGCTACTACTCGTATTTGTAATCGCTTTTTTCGGCTATTACAACTCAAGCATTTCTTGGATGTATGAAGTTGAACAGATGAAAGTAGCGTTAAAGATTCATCCAAACATTGAACTCGCACATACTATTGATAGGAAAGAAAAAGCCATAGGGAAAAGCGTTCAGTTTTTTCAAAAGGCACTGATCGTTATTATTACGATATTATTTTTTTATGGATTTAAAATATTCTCACTACCCAAAAAAGTTAATCCGAAATAATAAAATTGTTTATTTTTCTTGGATCATGCGTAGTCTTATTTTTTCAAAATGATACCACTCAATATCAAGTTGCTATTGATAAACTACTGCATACGAAGGCTATTTATCAGGAAATCGCTTATCTAGATTCAGTATAAAGTTTGCAGTATTTTAGTAGAATCAAAAGTGATAATGAAGATTTCGTCACGGAAGGTGCTTATTTAACGGGGGAGGAGTGTGAAAGATACCAACTTCGTATTTAATCTTTTGTTAATTTTTTATTGAGTATAGGCTAGAACAAACGAATTATTTCCTTAAGATTAAATAGTAGTAGTAATTTTGTTCACAGGGATATATTACTTTTGCGACGTTAAACAACTTCAAACTTATTCGTCCCAGATAAAAATGAAATGAAAGAGAAGCATAGAATTGGTATAGAAATTAAAAAGCTATTCAATAATTTGCCTATTGCTGAGGGGCTTGATGCGATAATAAGAGCATCCAAGCGAAAGTTTCATTATGGTAAAACAGAATATCTTCTTGGATATTCAGAAGACTGGTGGACTCAACTGGAAGATTTAAACTGCATCGAAACGTCTGCAGACAAGATTATTTTAGAATTAAGTAGAAACTCTCAAGACCTTGAGAATGGTTGCTATCATACATCGCTAAGGATTTTATATAGCGATGAAGAAGTAATGATGCAAGCATTTCATGCTTTGAAAGTACCATTTGAAGCTTTAGGGAATAGAATAGAAAGAGAAATAACAAGGAATAAATATTACGAGATTGATCATCAAATAGTGATGATATACGTTGAAAAAGAGACCGCAATACCTAATATATCTTTTGCCACAAGTTATTCTGATCATCAAAAATATCAATTATTCATAAATTGTAGTAATTGTCTTTAGCTTAGTTCTTTTCGGAATGGCGAGGAAGAAAAGGAAGCTTGAATACTGGTAGCAATTCTTCAGAACGGGTATCGGCATAATGGAAAGATCAGATTTTCGTAATTGTCCAAGTACAATCGCAACTACTGAATGTAGACTCTTATTTACAGCTTATGCAGATCGTACTGCATTTTATATGAAATCAGGTACTTACAAACCAGTAATATTTAAATGATTATCAAATTAGGTTTATATAAATTAATTGCATATTCCCCAACGCACAATCAATTGCTATACAGACATACGAGCATTGAAAACTCTGAGAATTTTGATTTGCTTTTCGAAGGTACAAGTGCTATTGAGCTACCATTAGAGGTAGGCATAGAAAAAATTTATTTTGTAAAAAACAACTCTAACACAGAAGCTAGAATAGAGTACTTAGAAGGACGGGGAGTTATTATCTGTAAAAGAGTTTTATACCAGCGCAATAAGTTAGAACCCATGAAAAGTAGTATTCCAATTGACAATGAAGAACCTTTAACTGATGCAGACATTTTGAATATTTATAAAAAAGTAGAAAAGGAAGGTTTAGATTATTATAGTGTGACAAACGAAAATAGTGATTGGACAATTCTATGCTAAATTTTTATGTACTTGTGAAAAATCCTTGTCCTAAGCAAACACACTTTTCGCCAATTCCTCACGAAAATAAGTCTAAAATGAAAACCTTCGGAGACAGTCTCGTCGTACTTGAGCACCGTAATAATCTCGAAGACTTTTATGGATTTGAAATCGCTTTGGAAAAAGATAAAATTGTAAGCATCGCATCCCATCAGCCATAAGAACTTTTTCCTCAAAACTTTCCTCAAAATAGCGTTCCACCACCTTCTAACCAACTCAACCGCCCCTTCGTCAAAAACAAATAAATCGCGCCCACCAAAAAAGGGGTAAGCATCGAAATAACCATAAAACTGAAATAAATTCTCGGAACCTTCGATTTCTCAATCCACTCCGAAATCAAAGCAATCACCAGCACAAAAAAAGCAATGACCCCGAAAGAAATACTCAATAAAGTCGCCAAGTAATCATCGACCAACCAGAGGATGAAATACAGTACGAATTGAAGTAAAAAAATTTCAATAGGTCGGATAGTTACCATTTTTGTACGCTTTTCTGAAAATCAAAGAGATAATCGTTAAATTTAGTATTTTAATACCAAAGCATAATTTATATTACAAAGTATTAAGTAGGTTTACCAAATAAATTAATTTGCCATTAAATTATGTTAGCGCTTGAGTAGCATCAAGGTGCGAAAACTACTGTAGCTTTCGCCTCTTCGCCATCCGCCTAAAACTTAACCGCCAAGCTACTTAAGAACAACTTTACCTGTACTTGTGTTTAATAAAAAACAAATTACCATATGCGACTCCTTTACACCTTGATCTTTACTTTCATTACTTTGACGAGCTCCGCCCAAAATTGGAACACTTCAATTGTTGCGCCTAGCGTGATCGAATCTATTCAGCAAGCGCCGAACGATTATCATCCGGTTTACTTTTTACTGAGTGACCAAGTGGACGTCGCTACACTCAATCGACAATTCGAAGAAAAGGGACTCCAGCAAAAGGAACGACTCAATATCCTAGTCAATACCTTAACCCAAAAAGCAAAAGATACGCAAGCAGATTTAATCGCCACCTTGCAACAATCTACGGACGTATTAGGAAACAGCATCGAATCTTACTGGATTAGCAACGTAGTTTTCGCCGAAGTAAAAGCAGATCTGCTCTACACTTTGAGCGAACGAGCAGATGTTGCAGCAATCGGTTTTAATGGCAAATTGGAATTAGAAGCAGTAGAAGAGGCCGCACTTTGTAGCACCGTAGAACCCAACGCTACCGAAGATGGGCTAGAAGCCATCAATGCGCCGGCCTTGTGGGCACTTGGCTACACGGGCTACGGTCAAATTGCCTACAGTGCAGACACTGGCGTAGACGCAACGCATCCCGCTATTTCTAGCAAATACCGGGGAACCTTCACTTCCGACAGCGAAGCTTGGTTTCAATACAGCGGAAATGCAACCACACCTAATGCTTGCACAGACCACGGTACACATACACTTGGTACAATGGTCGGTCTGGATAGAAATACCAACGATACGATCGGCGTTGCTTTCAATGCACAGTGGATCGGTTCGGCTAATTTGTGTAATAATTCAGGGACGGCAAGTAACATCGGTGCAATGCAATGGGCGTTGAATCCAGATGATAATTTAGCAACCATCGAAGATATGCCCACGGTCATCAATAATTCTTGGTACGATCCTTCTTTGGGAAGTCCTTGTGATAATATTTATGTGTCTACCTTGACCACCTTAGAAGCTGCGGGAATTGCCGTCGTTTTTTCTGCGGGAAATGCAGGCCCAAATGTATCCACCATTACCACACCTAAAAACATCAATATTGATTTGGTCAATAGTTTTGCGGTAGGTTCCGTCGATGCGAGTACGTCAGCATATATTATTGCGAACAGCTCTAGCCGAGGTCCTTCTACTTGTGGGGACACGGGATCTCTGTTGATCAAACCTGAGGTTACCGCTCCGGGCGTTGGGGTGCGATCTTGTATTTATGATGGCAATTATGGTACTAAAAATGGAACTTCTATGGCCGCACCACACGTTTCGGGGGCTATTTTATTGTTAAAAGAAGCTTTCCCAGAGCTACTGGGGACGGACTTAAAATTGGCTTTGTATTTCAGCGCCACGGATCTTGGTGCCGCAGGAGAGGATAATACTTATGGAATGGGGATTATTAATGTCTTAAGTGCTTATAATTATTTAATTGATCAAGGACACGTTCCCGTTGATCCAAACGTAGATCATGATTTGATGGCTTTAAATATTGTAGAGGATCAAGTGTTTTGTGGAAATGCGGCAAAGCTTAGGTTTTGGCTAGAAAATGCAGGGGAAGCAACAGTCGATAACTTCGAAGTCAGTTATCGCTTGAATGAAGGACAAGATGGCGCGGGGACATTCGCAGTCACGGAAACTTTATTACCCGGAGAACGAAAACTAATTTTCTTGCCAGAAATTAGCTTGTCTACGGGCTTATTTGACGTAGAACTGGAAGTGAAGAATCCCAACGGAATGGCGGATCAGAGAGTATTAAATGATAAAACGGTTGGCCGCATTAGAGTTTCCAACGATGTAGCAGTTGAAGCGTATTTGGATACGCAGAGTAATAGCATTTGCCAAGATCAGCAGGCTTTATTGCGGGCAGAACCAATTGACGAGGCAGCAATTCAATGGTACGATGAGATGGGTAATCTCGTCGGAGTAGGGGAAAGTTTTGTGTCGGAAGCTTTGTCGGAAACGACTACCTTTTTTGCTACGGCAAATTATACAAAAAGCTTGGGCTTAGCAGACTTAGAGGCTGCTCCCGGAACTGCCGTCGGATCAAATGCTACGGGTGGTTTAATTTTTGATTGTCAGCATCCTACGATCTTAAAAAGTGTGAAAGTTTTTCCTTCGGGCTTTGGTCCCATGCTGATCGGGTTGCGCTCGGAACAAGGAGATGTGATTTGGAATCACCAAGTTGTAATTACGAGTATGGAACCACAGGTTGTTGTTTTGAATAAAACACTTCCAGTAGCTAATAATTTGCGCTTACAACTCATATCCGGTCCGGTGCCAAGTTATTCTTTCGGTGCGTTGGATTATCCCTACGAAATTCCGGGCATTTTGCGCATCAAGGGAACTAATGCGGGTAATCCTAGCGAGTATCTTTACTTTTACGATTGGCAATTGGAATACGAGCACGTTTGTGAACGAATTCCGGTAACGGTTGAAGTGCTCAACAACAATACGGATATCAACGCGGCTTTTGAAATCACGGAGGATAGTGTAACGGTAGGCCCGGCGAGCGAAGTCTTTTTTACAAATACTTCTCAAAATACAAATCAGTGGTACTGGGATTTTGGTGATGGCACGATTAGTACAACCGAAAATCCTGTACATATTTACGACGAGGTAGGAGCGTACGTCGTTAGTTTGACGGCTTCTCAAGATGGGGAATGTGCGGATGCGATGATCGATACCGTTTGGGTAACGGAAATGATCGTATCGACACAAACACCGCTTTGGGAGCAACAGTTTGCCTTGTATCCCAATCCAACACAAAATCATTTCTACCTCGATTTTGCTTTCAGTGAAGCGACGGATATTAGCATCGAATTGGTGGATGTACTAGGCAGAACCATCAACCGGATTCCTGCCCAAAAGTACCAAAAAGAACGCTTGCAAATTGATACCGATCAGCTCGAAGCGGGTATCTATTTCCTTAATTTGAAAACGAAGCATCACCGTAGCACACGGCGAGTCCTTAAATTTTAGGATAGCTTTGGTGTTAAAAAAGTATTAATTTGCAAAAGGACTCGCAATAACCGAAATCAATTTCGAGTTAAGAAGGAGGCTGTTGAAGTTGTTTTGAAGGCATCCGCCCCAAGCATTTAAGAAGAAAGTCAAGTCCTCCTAATCGCTTTCCAAACAACTTCATGGTCTAATTTTTGAAAGTTCCTAGCAAAACTAATCACCAAAAATAGCTTTAATGAATACTAAAATCTGCTTACTTTTTTGTCTTTTAATTGGTTCGACGGTGACCTTTGCCCAGAATCCTCCTAGCTCTGAAGATAGCTACGAAAAAGAATATCAAAAGCGGATTAAAAAGGAAAGATTATATGGGGTCTATATTCCCAAGGATTTAGCAGATAGTTTCATCGAATTAAATCGATTGATTGATCGCAAATCAAAAGCAAAGTTCAAAAATCGCTCAGAAAGCGAAGTGGCTCGAAAATTACATTTTAGTTTAGGCCGTTGGATTATTCACAACTGGGGCTTTTACGGCGGTTCTAGATTTTCTACTTACCTGAATCAAATCGGCCTGAATCATCCCGATGATATGGCTAAATTCATCATTGTCTCTTATCATCGTAATTTGAATCGCCAAAAACTCAAGGTCAAAGAACAGGTCGAAGCTTTTCAAGCCCAAAGAGCTGCCGAAGAAGCAGAACGCAAGAAAAAAGCGAAGGTGATTCACGAAGAAAAACGCAAAAGAACAAAGCAATAAGCCCTTTTCCTACCAAGCTTAGCGCAACTCTATCTATCGCGCACGACTCAAGTTTTAGTAAACTTATTTTTCGAAAAAAAAACATAGTGTTTATTTAGACTTAATCCAGATAAATATTATTTTTGTGGAAATGAAGCGCCAAATATTAAAATAATTATTACTTTAGTAGTGTAATCTGGTAATTGAAAGCTCCAATTAGTATAAGGTTTAGCTAATTTTTTCAATTTCTAGTAAATAATCTGGGTAAGGCAGCACCAATTTGCCAATATAAAAATTACCCAATCGCTAATCGCCTACTTAATCCTGTAATATTATTTTTTGGTCGTGAATCTAGTTTAGTCAACTATTTTACATTGAAGTTTAAAAAACTTCTTCATTAATCCTAAAGGAAATGAGTACACGAAGCAACAAAAGTTCATCTGCTATGATCATTGAAAATGGTCTCCGCTTGCCATTTGCCCTTCCCGTCATTCAAGGAAAGAAATTAAAGAAAAAGTGTTGCAAGAAATATAAGAAAAGCAAAAGATGCAGTCGCTGTCCTAATGGATAGAAGGGCGTTTAATTTTCGGGATCATGGGCAACCTTAACCCCTTGGTTCAAACACGAAATTGCTTCCGTTTCGCTATATTGCGCGTATATCGACTGAACGATTGCGGCTAAATTGGTGCGGAAGTAAGTATCAAGAGAAAATTTAATGGTCATTATTTGCGTACTTATCTAATCTATCAAAATTAAACTAGGCTTATCAGTAGCTTAACTTATTCGGTGAACGATTCTGTTTCGCCTTTCTACTTATACCATTTATTATTGGATATTTGGAACATAGGTCTGATCTTTGCCACTTGTAAAAGCAGCGGATGAGGCTTCGAGGGAGTCCTATACATTAAATACATTAAAATGTCTTGATATTACTCGGATAGAAAATTTTCATTTGGACTTGATTGAAACAACTTCTTGCTGTATAATGTGCGTCGAACGGGCCTTTAAAATTGGACGTATTTCATTTTGTCTAACTACTTAATGAAAAAGATTGAGCAAAATTTTTACTTTTGCATCTTAATTGAACCCTTCTAACGAACTATTTAACGGATTTGTAAGTCGTTTTAAGCGAAACGAATCTTGCGTTTTAGGGCAATTCCAAAATTTTATCGAAACAATTGGTAGGGTTTTATGGTTTAAAAAACGACGACAAAGGATATTAGCTTTTTTTTGACGTGAGAAATGGTGCCACTTAGTATCCGTTAAGCGGATATTGGAAACCAATCGTTACAACTATTAAATTTAATATAAATAATTTTCATGAGTAAGCATTTGTTAATCGTGGAGTCTCCCGCAAAGGCGAAAACTATTGAGAAAATTCTCGGCGAGGATTTTAAAGTGAAATCTAGTTTTGGTCACGTAAGAGACTTGGACAAAGGAGCTAATGGAGTAGACGTAGAGAATGATTTCAAAACCAGTTACGTGATCTCTCCCGAAAAAAAGAAGGTCGTTCAAGACCTCAAAGACTGGGTAAAAAAAGTAGACGAAGTGTGGCTCGCGACGGATGAGGATCGAGAAGGGGAAGCCATTTCGTGGCACCTTTGCAAAGTATTAGGCTTAGATGAGCATACGACAAAGCGAATTGTTTTTCGCGAAATTACCAAACCTGCAATCCAACAAGCGATCACAAATCCTCGTACCATCGACCTTAATGTTGTGAATGCACAACAAGCTCGAAGAGTTTTAGACCGATTAGTTGGCTTTGAATTATCTGGCTTACTTTGGAAAAAAGTCAAAGGCAAATTATCCGCAGGAAGGGTACAATCCGTTGCGGTGAAGTTAATCGTTGAGCGAGAACGAGAAATCCAACAATTCGAAACGAAACCCTTCTACAAAATTGCTGCGATCTTTAATGTACTGAACGAAAAAGGCAAAGCAATCGAATTAAAAGCCGATTTACCAAGTCGTTTCAATACCGAATCGGACGCGAGTACTTTTCTTAATAAATGTGTAGGCGCCAGTTTTAGTATTAAAAATATTGAACTAAAGCCGATCAAACGTAAACCCACCGCACCATTTACTACTTCTACTTTGCAACAAGAAGCGAGTCGTAAATTAGGCTTTGCCGTGAAACGGACGATGGTCAACGCACAACGATTATACGAACAAGGTTTTATTACTTATATGCGGACGGATTCTACTACCTTAAGTGAAACCGCTCTAAAAAGTATTGCCGACGAAATAGAAAAGAGCTACGGGACAGAATATTTACACACCCGACAGTTTAAATCCAAGAAAGCGTTAGCACAAGAAGCTCACGAAGCCATCCGACCTTCGTACATCGAAAAGCAGGTTGTAACGGCAGATCGAGATCAACAACGATTGTACGAATTGATCTGGAAAAGAACGATTGCTTCGCAAATGGCAGCGGCAGAATTGGAAAAAACAGTCGTCAGTATCGGTATTTCTACGATTCCAGATACACCCTTGAGAGCAGAAGGAGAAGTATTGAAATTTGATGGTTTCTTGAAAGTATACCTCGCTTCGAACGACGACGAAGAGGAAGAAGACAATGACACCGCAAAAGGTATTTTGCCTCCTTTGTCCCTCGGACAAACCTTGGCACTCAAAGAAATGACCGGAACGGAACGCTTTACCCGCCCGCCCGCTAGATTTACGGAAGCTGGTTTGGTAAAAAAACTGGAAGAACTCGGAATCGGTCGACCGTCTACCTACGCGCCAACCATTAGTAAAATTATGGAGGAAGCGAGAGGCTACGTTTTTAAAGGAGATCGAGAAGGTAAGCCACGGAATTATACCGTTTTGAAATTGAGTCAGGATGTCGTAGAGAAAAAAGAAGAAACGGAATTGACGGGTGCCATCAAGAATAGATTGGTGCCAAGTGATTTGGGAATGCTAGTTAGTGATTTTCTTTCTCAGTATTTCCAAGAAGTAATGAATTATAGTTTCACCGCGGATATCGAGAAAAAGTTTGATATCATCGCCAACGGCGGAATCACTTGGACGCAAATTCTAAATGATTTCTACGAACCTTTCCACGCAACAGTTGTCGAGACCTTAGAAACGGCAGAACGTGCTACTGGTGAGCGTATTTTAGGGAAAGACCCCGAAACAGGACGCACCGTTTTGGTAAGAATGTCTAAGTTTGGTCCCGTAGCGCAAATCGGGCATCAAGATGAATTAACAGAAGAGGAAAAACCAAGATATGCGAACTTCCGTCCGGAGCAGTCGCTCGAAACCATTAGTTTCGAAGAAGCAATGGACTTATTTCAATTCCCAAAATTGTTGGGCACCTACGAAGATTTAGAAGTAACGATCGGAGCGGGGCGGTTTGGCCCTTACGTCAAATTTGGCGAGAGTTTTATCTCTATCCCCAGAGGAGAAGATCCATTGACTTTAGAATACGATCGCGCCGTAGAATTAATTGAAGAAAAGAAAAAAGCGGACGCGCCCGTCGGCGTATTCGATGGCAAGCCTTACACAAAAGGCAAAGGACGATTTGGCCCTTTCTTGAAATGGGAAGGCTTGTTTATCAATATCCCACGGCGTTTTGATCCGGAATTATTGACGGAAGAAGAAGCACACGAATTGATCGCCGCTAAGGTAGAAAAAGAAGCGAATCGCTATATTCATAAGTGGGACGACCTCAAACTTACCGTAGAAAATGGTAGATGGGGACCTTTCATTCGTTTCAAAAAGAAGAGCATCAAGATTGCTAAAAAAGACGATGGACAGCGCGTAACGAGCGAAGAAGCGGCAGAATATACTTTAGAGCAAGTACAAGCACTCGTCGAAGCAGAAATTCCAGGTGCCTTCAAAAAGAAGACCAGAGCAAAGGCAAAACCGAAAGCAAAAGCAAAGGCGAAGCCCAAAGCGAAAGCAAAGAAAAAAGAATAAGCGTATTGACGAAATCGTCATACTAAATTACAATAAATTACAATCGCCGCTAGTGTTGGTCAAGGGTAGGTTTCGCTTTCGCAAATCGACTTTGATCAAAACTAGCGGCTTTTTTATTTTCAAAAGTAGGGACACTGGAAAAATTAAGGAAAATCAGTATTAGTACTTATCTAATTATTTGTTTATGTGAGATTGATATTGATATTAGTCCTGAAGGGACGTATAGCTTAAGTATAGGAGGATTCCATCCGCTAAAACGCCATACTAACTTAAACCCTAAAAGGGGGAAATAAAACATTCCAGGTAGCTGCTACGGAGCAGTCACTAAATAATTATACATCAATTTGGCGGTTCGGGCAGAAGCGCCCGCATCTCCGAGGATTTGGATCAATGCTTCGTAATCTTTTTCGATGACTGCGCGATTTTTGTCTTGTAAAATTTGGGAGAGTGCCGTTCGCAGATTTTGTAAATTAAAATCGTGTTGGATCAGCTCGCGCACAATCATTCGATCAATAATCAAATTGACCAAAGAAATAAACTTGACGTTGATCAATTGCTTTGCAATGGCGTAGGAAATAGGACTGCCCGAGTAGCAAACCACTTGCGGAACTTTGAATAAGGCCGTTTCTAAAGTAGCCGTTCCCGAAGTAACCAACGCGGCGGTAGCGTGCTGTAGTAAATCGTAAGTTTGATTTTGAATCAATTTTACGGAGTAGGGAAGGGGCGC
>CALFBG010000117.1 GCA_937951685.1 uncultured Saprospiraceae bacterium
AATAGAGAACGCCCGCAAAAATAATAAATTTCCCATCCGGCAAAAATTAACCTATCCGTTGCGAATTTCTTTTTCCCCTAGCCAAGGTTTGAGATTGTTTTCAAACAAGTTCTCTAAATCCAAATATAAAAACGAGTGCTCCTACCTTGAAATCAAGGAAAAACCTGTACCTTTCGGCGGCAAAAAAAAGCACGTGCTGAAGCCCGAAATCAACCAGCGTATTTGCTGGCCTGGGGCTAAACTTACTACATGACTAAAGATAAAATATTTCGACCTGGATATCGGATTCGAAAAGCGTATTGGGTCGCTTTTCGAGTGCTATTGAGTTATTTGTGGCTCTTACTGAAAACCAAGTTCTTAGGGAAAAAATACTACCAAAATCATATCTTTGCAGTTCATGTACGGAACGCAGAGCGCGTCAAAAAAGCGATTCTTCACCTGCAAGGATTGTTTATTAAGGTTGGTCAGCTCCTTTCTATCTTAAGTAATTTCTTGCCGCCGGCTTTTCACGAACCCCTCGAAGCGTTACAAGACAAAATTCCTGCTCGCCCATTTGAAGAAATTCAAAGTCGCCTTAAAAAAGAGCTAGGAGGGCTCCCAACCGAGATCTTCGCAGCATTTGACACGACTCCTTTAGCTTCCGCCTCGATTGGACAAGTACATCGCGCAGTACTCAAAACGGGAGAATCGGTCGTGGTGAAAGTACAACACGCCAACATCGAAAGTATCGCCGAAGTGGATTTGCAGGTCATGAAACGTTTGGTGCACTTGACGGCATACTTTTTTGATATCAATGGCATTGAACACGCTTACACGCAGGTACAAAAGATGATCGAAGAGGAATTGGACTTTCACCAAGAAGCAAGTTCCATGCAAACGATTGGCAAGAATCTGATGGGGGAAGATCGCGTTTCGGTGCCTAAGTTCTATCCTGAATTTTCTACCCAACGCGTTTTAACGAGCGGCTTTTGCGAAGGCGTGAAAATCAATGATGTCAAACAAATTCAAGCTTGGCAGCTAGATCAAACGGATATCGCGAATCGCTTGGTACACGCTTATTGTAAAATGGTTTTTGAAGATGGTTTTTACCACGCAGATCCGCATCCGGGAAATATTTTGATACAGGAAGATGGAACGATCATCTTTTTAGATTTTGGTGCTGTAGCAGAATTGCCAAGTGTGATGCGAACTGGATTTTTGTCGCTCATCGACGCAGCGGTAAAAAATGATAATGATAAAATTATTAGTTCCTTACGGTCAATGGGTTTCCTAGCCGAAAATCAAGATGTAGAAGCAACTGCCGAAAAAATGATTGATGCTTTTCGCTTTTTTATTCAAAATGAAGTACAAATTAACGGGCTGAATTTTGAAGAAATTAAAGTCAATCCTTTTGAAACGAGTTTGTTTAGCTTATTGCGCGAACTAGGCGTGCGTGGCATTACCAATACGGTGCAAGTCCCCAAAGAATTTGTACTACTCAATCGAATGGTGACCTTATTATTAGGTATTTGTAATACCTTAGATACTTCGATGAATCCAATTGAGGTTCTTCAACCTTATTTGCAAAAGTTCATTCTGGGGGAACAAGGCAATTTTGTACAATTTATCACCGAATTGATCAAAGGGAGTTTAACGAATGCCATTGCCTTGCCCGGCGAATTGCAAAAAACGCTAAAGTTGCTCCAAAAAGGAGAATTGGCCATTGAAGTAAAGGGAACGCGGGAGCGGAATCAACTCTTTTACGTGCTCGGTCAACAGCTCATTTACGCCGTTTTATTGGTGGCTGCCTTGAGTTTTACCTACCTTTTTGATCAAAATGGTGCAGCAGATCTTCGCTACTATAGTTTAGGCAGTGCAGGCTTGTTTTTACTCCTGCTGCTGCGCTCAAAGTGGCGCAATCGGAAGCTCCTACAATAAGATAATCTTGGGGTTTAACGCCTTTTTGATTTAAAAAAGCCTACCTTTGCCTCAAATTTAATGAATAATCCCATCGAAATCTTTAACGTAAGGTTCAAAAATGGGAACAAAAATGTGATGTGTAATGAGATTTGAAGATTTAGAACTAATTGATCCTATTTTAAAAGCTTTAAAAGATAAAAACTATACCGAGCCAACTTCCATTCAAGAAAAAGCCATTCCGAAAATTTTAGAGAGAAGAGACGTATTGGGTTGTGCCCAAACGGGAACGGGAAAAACGGCTGCTTTTGCAATTCCAATCATACAGTTAATCCACCGGATTGAAAGCAAGGAAAATGGTTTTCCTAAGCTGAGAGCACTCATCGTAACACCAACGAGAGAATTAGCCATTCAGATTGATGAAAATATCGAGGCGTATAGCAAGTACACTAAGGTACGCCATGCGGTGATTTTTGGTGGAGTGAAACAAGGAAGACAAGTAGATCGGATAAAAAAAGGGATTCATATCCTCGTAGCAACGCCAGGACGTTTATTGGATTTGATCCAACAAGGTTACATTAGCCTCAACGCCATAAAAATGTTTGTACTTGACGAAGCGGATCGAATGCTAGACATGGGATTTATCAATGACATCAAAAAGTTGTTGAAGCTATTACCGGAGCAACGACAATCCTTATTTTTCTCGGCGACGATGCCGGAAAATATTGTGAAGCTTTCTCGTACGATTTTGAAAAATCCTGAGAAAATTGAAGTGAGCCCCGTTTCTTCTACGGCAGAAACGATTCAACAATACCTTTATTATACCAATCGTTCCGACAAGAAAGATTTGCTCTTGCACATTTTGAAGCAAAAAGAAATTGGTCAAGTATTATTGTTCTCTAGAACGAAGCACGGCGCGGATCGGGTAGTAAGGAATTTACTCAAAAAGAAGATTAAAGCCGCTGCTATTCACGGTGACAAAGCTCAAAATCAACGACAAAAAGCGCTATCGCAATTTAAAGACGGTGACATTCGGGTGCTGGTCGCAACGGATATCGCAGCACGTGGTATTGATATTGATAAACTTCGCTACGTCATTAACTATGACGTCCCCAACATTGCGGAAACCTACGTACACCGTATTGGTCGATCGGGAAGAGCGGGAGAGGATGGAATTGCGATTTCTATCTGTGAGCCGGAAGAAAATGCACACGTACGTGCTATCGAAAAATTGATCAAGCAAAAAATTGAAGTGATCAAAGACAATCCTTTTCCACAAACGGAAAAACCAATGACGGAAGCGGAAAAGAAAGAATGGAATAAAGAAAAGCAACGTCGTAAGCAAGCATTTTTTGCCGAACGAAAAGCGGCGAAAGGCCGAAAGCCATCGAACCGAAGAAGACATTAAGTCTATTTTGAATTATACTAAAATTATACTAAAATCGGCCTTTCTTTGTTAGCAAAGAAAGGCCGATTTTCATCAGTCCCAAACGGAAGATTACTTATTTCAACTCAAAACTTTTGCTTAATCCTTCTTGTGAATTTGTCCCCACTTGTACTTCAAACATTCCCGGCTCGACGATAAATTTTCCTTTCGTATTATAGAAACCTAATTCTTTTTCCGTTAAGGTAAAACTAACCCGCTTTGTCCCTTTTGGACTTAAACTAAATTTCTGAAAGCCTTTCAATTCCTTTACCGGACGCACCACACTAGCTACTTTATCCTGTAGATAAAGTTGCACAACTTCTTCTCCCGTCCGGCTACCAACGTTGGTGACCGTCACCATTACTTTTACCGCCTTAGGATTACTCGCATCAACAGAAAGGTCTGAATATTCAAATTGCGTATAACTCAACCCAAAACCAAAAGGGTAGAGGGGCGTGTTAGCTTCGTCGCTGTAATGAGACCAAAATACATTACCTTCTGATACCGGTCTACCGGTACTGTAGTGATTATAATAGATTGGAACTTGTCCTACACTTCGTGGAAAAGTCATTGGTAATTTTCCACTTGGATTGTAGTCGCCATAAAGCACGTTGGCGATTGCGTTTCCACTTTGCGTTCCTAATTGCCAAGTTTCTAAAATGGCAGGAATATTTTCAGCGGCCCATGGAATTGCCAAAGGACGACCGTTCATTAAAATCAAAACGATGTTTGGATTCACGGCGTGTACCGCTTCCAAAAGTTCTTGTTGTACGCCCGGCAAACCTAATTTAGTACGACTCCGTCCTTCTCCACTTTGAAAACCATGTTCCCCTAAAACCATCAGCACAACGGACGAATTTTTTGCGAGTTCGACTGCTGCTGCAAAACCAGAACGATCCGTTTCATTTATTTTTACTTCGTCGATGAAGTTGGCTTTTCCGGTGATTAAATCCGCACCTTTAGCGTAAGTAAAGTTTTTGCCATATTTAGTTAATCCTTCAATTACCGAGATCGCAGTATTATCATCCGAACCAATTCGCCAGCTGCCCAGTGGACTATTTTTGTCATTCGCTAAAGCTCCGATCACCGCGATTTTTTGCTGTGTTTTAGCCAGCGGTAAAAGTTGCTTTTCATTTTTCAATAATACGATTGACTTCTTAGCCATGTCCAATGCTGCGACGTCGTGCTCTGCTGCGTACAACCAGCGTTTTTCTCTTTCTTCGTTACAATATAAATAAGGATCTTCAAAAAGACCAAGTTCCATTTTTACCGTTAAAATTCTTCTCACCGCGTCATCCAAAAGACTTTCTTGCACTTTGCCTTCTTTTACCAATGCTTCTAAGTGGTTGATGTAAGCATAAGATTCCATGTCCATATCCGAACCCGCTTTTGCCGCTAATTCGGCCGTATGTTTTAAATCCTTCGCATGGCCATGAAAAGCGATTTCTTTGATCGAGCCCCAATCCGAAATGACGAAACCTTTAAAACCCCATCTGTCTTTGAGCATTTCTCTTTGCAAAAAAGCATCTCCCGTAGCGGGAACACCATTCAAAATATTGAAAGCATTCATCACACTTTTTACGTTGTTTTCAACCGCAGCTTTAAAGGGAGGAAACACGATATTATGAAGCGTATTCGTTCCTACATCCACCGTATTGTATTCTCTGCCTGCTTCGGCAAATCCATAGGCAGCAAAATGCTTGGCAGTACTGGCAATAGTATTGGGTGCCGCTAAATCATCTCCTTGGAAACCTTTAATTCGAGCTACGCCAACTAGAGCTCCTAAATAAGGATCTTCTCCTGCACCTTCCATCACTCGTCCCCAGCGGGCATCTCGAGAAATATCTACCATCGGCGCAAAGGTCCAGCTGATGCCCGCGGCAGAAGCCTGCACCGCTGCATTTCTAGCAGAACGTTGTATGGCTTCCAAATCCCAACTTGCCGTTTCGGCCAAAGGAACGGGCGTTAAGGTTTTGAAGCCATGAATAATATCTTGACCAAAGATCAACGGAATGCCGAGCCGAGATTCTTTTACGACGATTTCTTGCAACTTGCGGACATTTTCTACGCCTCTCACATTTAAAACAGCGCCTACTTTCCCTTGCTTCAAATGTTCATATTTCATTTTTGAATTTCCTTCTTTGGGAACCGGACCGGTAACATCCCAAAAACCGTTGTATTGATTCATCTGACCGACCTTTTCAGCTAGGGTCATTTTATTGAGTAAAGCCTCAACGCGGGAGGGAATATCCTGCTGACCAGAAAGATGAGTCGTCGACAGCAAGCTAAGGAAAAAAAGCATTAGACTAGTTTTTGTTAAATTGCGAATCATTGTAGTAAATTTATGTTTTTATTTTTATGAGAAATAGGCATAGATGCAAATTACAATGATGCAAATAATACCTCCTAGAACTTTTACTAAAGAATAAGTTTGAATATCAACTTCTTGGGTGTACGGCGCTTCGTAAGCAGTTGCCCGTGGCTTCCACTGTCCAATGAGCAACATCATCACGACATTGATGACGAACAGGATGGCCATAACGTGAAGAAAATGCCAGTAGTGTTCCTTGCCAATCACGTAGGGCTTTAAGATAAATTGGCTGATCGAGTAAAGGACAACACCGGCGACCAAAGCAATTTTTGCCGCTAAGGCTGGAACGTTTTTCGTAAGGTAACCAACGACCATAACGGTAAGAATGGGAATACTGTAACACCCATTAACTTCTTGCAAATATCCAAATAAGCCGTCGGATGCATAAGCAATTAAGGGCGCAACTAGCATGGCGATAATCGCAAGAAAAATACCGAACGCTTTTCCTTTTTTTACAATGGTCTGCTCATCTGCTGCTGGATTTAAATGGGTTTTATAAATATCTAAACCGAACAAAGTGACACAACTATTCAGGGTGCTATTGAAAGAACTTAGAATCGCACCAAAAATGACCGCTGCAAAGAATCCAACGAGACTAACGGGCAAAACCTTCATGACGAGCTTCGGGTAAGCTTGATCCGCAATTTGAATTTGACCTTCAAATAGATGGTAAGCAATGATACCTGGCAAAACAACAATTAAGGGACCCAAGATTTTAAAAAATGCCGCTAATAGCAATCCTTTCTGGCCTTCCTTTAAATTTTTTGCCGCCAAGGCTCGCTGAATAATGGCTTGATTTGTACCCCAATAAAAAAGTTGTACGAGCATCATCCCCGTAAAGATAGTGGCAAAAGGAACTGTTGCCTTTGGTCCTCCAATCGCCTTAAACTTTTGAGGGTGCGTTTCCATCAAGAGGGAAATACCGTTTCCAATGGAGCCGTCTCCAACGGCAAGTAAACCAAAAAACGGAATCATCAAACCACCAATCAATAAGCCAATTGCGTTGATCGAATCAGAAACGGCAACGGCTTTCAATCCACCAAAAATAGCATAGATAGAACCAATGCTTCCAATGGCCCATACGCAGCCCCAAATGGCAGCATTTAAGCTTATGCCCAACAGTTCGGGAAGGTCAAACATGGTGGCAATGGCTAAAGAACCGGAGTATAAAACGGTGGGCAAGAAAATTATGGCGTATCCCGAAAGGAATAAAGCCGAAGCAATGGTCTTTGTCGTTTTGTCGTAGCGCCGTTCTAAGAATTGAGGAATGGTCGTTAAGCCACCTTTCAAGTAGCGCGGGAGTAAGAAAATCGCGGTGACGACCATGGCTACAGCCGCTAGGGTTTCCCAAACCATCACCAAGATGCCTTCGGTGTAAGCTTGTCCGTTGAGTCCAACGATTTGTTCGGTAGAAAGATTGGTGAGCAACAAAGAACCTGCAATGACGCCAGCGGTTAAACTTCTTCCACCAAGAAAATAGCCATCTGCGGTTTGTTCCGCTATATCTTTAGTTTTCCAATAAGAAATAAGGGCAACTAAAATGGTAAACGCTAGAAAAGAAAATATTGCCATTCTTGTTTATTGAAATACTCTGATGTAATCAACTAATAAATACTGAGGAAAAACGGTACTCGCATCTGGATTGCCAGGCCAATTTCCACCAACCGCAACGTTGAAAATGAGGAAGAAGTTTTTGTGAAATTCGCTAAATTCATTAGCCGTAATGGCGAGCTCATAATAAGCTTGATCGTCGAGCAGCCATTCAATTTTATCTTCACTCCAAATGATGGAAAAAACGTGGAATTGATCACTGAAACTTCCCGCTGTGGAAGTAGTAGAACCACCAATGTAACTATGCGTTCCTCCTTGATTAGACCAGTGTGCGGTTCCGTGGAGCAGATTCGGTTGATGACCAACTACTTCCATGATATCAATCTCCCCACATTGCGGCCAACCTTCCGTAAAAATGTTATCGCCAAGCATCCAAAGCGCAGGCCAAATGCCTTGCCCATAAGGTAAGACCGCCCGAATATCAACTCGACCATATCGGAAATCAAATTTATCTTTAGAAATCATTCGACTAGAGGTGTAAAGGCTACCACCGTGATTTTCTTTTCTTGCTTCGATGACCAAATGATCTTCTTGGAGATAAGTATTTTCTTTGAGGTAAAATTGTAATTCATTATTCCCCCAGCCACTATTTCCGGTTTCAAAAGTCCAAAATTCGGATAAATCTTGCTCCGTATTGAATTCATCTTGCCAAATTAGTTGACGATCAGGATAGCTTGTTGGACTGATAAATCCAGTGCTTGGAATTACAAGTTGATCGTTTTCGTCGTCGGTCAGTAGCGTAACCATGCCAATGGCTTGACCGATATAAGCATTTTTGACCTCACTAATTTTTAAAGAAAAACTTTCACTGGCTTCAAATTTTTCGTCGCCTAGGATGGTCAGTGTAAAGCTTTGCTCCGTCGTTCCCGTTAGAAAAACAACATCTTGATCTTCTACTACCAAAAAGTCTTCGTAAGCGTTAGCCGTACCGTTTACACTATTCAATTTCAAACTAACTACCTGAGCCGAAGGAGCCGATAAACGGAGCATAATTTCAATATTACGCGTAATATCTCCTTCTGCTATGGAAACAGAAT
The DNA here is from genome assembly GCA_937951685.1 of uncultured Saprospiraceae bacterium. GTDB lineage: Bacteria > Bacteroidota > Bacteroidia > Chitinophagales > Saprospiraceae > CALFBG01. Next base: position 8,342 of record CALFBG010000117.1, read on the forward strand.
CAATACTAACGAGCGGTAAAGTGTCGAGTGGAGTAGTTACATCGTCTTTTTGGGAAGTACAAGCTCCCAAGCCGAGGCAAAGTAGGAGAATGGTCCAACAAAAAAAATGCTTCGTTTGATTTTTAAGAGTTAGACCTACTTTTTGCGAAGAAATCAGTTTAAAAGCTTGAGACATAATTTAAATTTGATTGGAGCCGTACAAAATAGTACAATGTAAGTGTGTTTTAAACACTAAAACGAAAGATACTAAAAAAATAGAAAAACAACTTGTTTTTGTAAGGGTACTTAAGTAGTTTTGAGCCTAACAATAATGCTTAAAGAGATTTATTTTAAAAGAACTTTAATCTTTAAATTATGAAAAAAGACTCCGCCAAAACACCGCAAGGAAGTGGGAATCAAGCTAATAATCCGTTGCACGGCGTAAAGTTAGCAGACATACTGGAGTTTTTGGTGGAGAAATACGGATGGGAAATATTAGGCGACACGATCACTATTCGTTGTTTTACTCATGATCCTAGCATCAAATCTAGCCTTAAGTTTTTGCGAAGAACGCCCTGGGCACGCGAAAAGGTAGAGCAATTCTATTTGGATTCGATTTAGTAGACCTTGTTTTAATGCCTGAACGTCGAAATAATTAATATTCTTTTCCGATTTTTTTAAAATGAGGAGTGATTTCCTAGCAAAAAAGATTTACCTTTCCTAAAGTTCTGATTGTAAGCTATTTAAAGTTTTGATTTTAGCATAGAATTAGCCTATACCAACTCACCAAAGGTCTATTAAACGTTCTGAATCGTTATAATTTTTAAACTTTTTGATTCTTTTTTGAAAAGTCAGGCAACCCTTTGGGGCAATCCAGACCATATACAAGCAGACAAAGCAATTATATAACTTGAAAAAACTGCTAACATTAATTGAATTAAGTATCCGAGGGCAAGAGGAAGCCCAACGAACACTGTATTTGGAATACCGCACTAAATGGTATATGCTCTGTCTGCGCTATGGTAAAAATAAATATGAAGCGGATGATATTTTTCAAGAAGGATTAATTCAAGTATTCAAAGATTTAAATCAATTTGATGCTCAACGAGCCAGTTTCGATACTTGGTCTTCCCGTTTAATGTCACACGCGGCCTTGCGCTACCTCAAAAGGAATAGTTGGAATCAAAATTTCACGACTTTAGAGGAGGTCGAAACGGCTACCGAAACTAATGAAAATATATACGATCAATTAGCCGCCAAAGAATTAACGGCACTCATTCAGGAACTACCGACAGGATATCGAGTAATTTTTAATCTATACGTTTTAGAAGGTTATCAACACAAGGAAATCGCAGCACAACTCAAGATTAGCGAAGGCACTTCCAAATCTCAATTGTCGAAAGCAAAGAAAATGCTGCGCGAACGTTTAGAATTTCATTTAACCGAATTTTAAAAAGAATGAAGCAAGAAGATAACATCCACCAATTCTTCCAAAAGAAACTGGGGCAATCAAAGCCTACGGAAGCGGATTGGAATACGCCCTCGGATGACATCTGGCACCGAGCAAAAGCAGAGTTCCCCAAAAAGAAAAAAAGAAAGCCTTTTTTCTTTGCCCTCCTTGGCTTTGGAACAGTGCTCCTCTTTACTATTGCATTCTATTGGATCAGCCCCAGCTCTTTTTCAATCGAAAAGGGAAAACAAAAATTGGAATTGAATCCAACAGCATCCACCGTAGCGGCTCAGCCAATACCAACCATCAACGCAAAAGGAAATCAAGAAAATCAAGAAAATCAAACGGATACCAATCAAAGTCAAAACGAGGGGAAGGATGCTACGACTCAGTCTTCTACCAACCAGATAGCAAATAATCTGCCTACAAAAAATGAAATAGCAGCTCATAAAACGGAAGGAGTTGCTGAGCAAACTACCGTTGTCGTGCCTACAAGTAATTCGAATGCCCGAAGTACAATTACCAACTCACTCGGCAAACAGAAACAATCAATTACGGCGATTCCTCCAACTGAGTTTGTACCGGGTACTTCCTTATCCACCACTCCGGTAAATGCTTCCCTCGCAGCAATTCCGTCGGAGCAATTGACTGAACCAACGGAACCCATATCCGCAACACCAGCAGACACTCTTGCCGCTATTGCTGCGCCCGCTCGAAAAGATTTAGCTTTTGTGGCTGCACCAAGGCTTGGAGTTAACTTAAGGGACGAGGAAGTAGAGATCTTAGCTAAAACAGTTCCGCTAGTACGTCCAAGAATAATGCCGCGCTGGGAAATTGGTTTTTCTCACGCACCATTGATACTGGATTTAGAAAAATTATTCGAAGAAGAGAATAGTGAAAATAACGATACTGTGCTCATCGGACAAGAGCAACTAGATATTAATGTATCCTACGTAAACTTTAATATTCCAATTACGCGCCGATTGAATCGAAGCCTAAGTTTGACCTCTGGTGTTTCGTTCACTAAACTCGGGCTTGATTTCATATTTAGCACTACGGAGGTTTTTGATTCTGCGGAAACAGATAAAGAATTGAAGTCCTTTTTGAAGAAAAAATCTTCAGCGGGTTCATTGACGCTCAACGATGCGAGTAGTGTCATTGATATTGAATATCTACCGGGCGCTATGCTGATGGATGGAGATACGTTTTTGATTGAAGGCATCGTTCCGGTTGAGGCGGATGTTGTACAAATACCAATTTTATTGAATTATCATTTTGGTCGTGGACGAGTAGAGGGACTTTTGCACACGGGGATTTCGTTAGATTATTATCGGTCTTCCATTAAAAACCTTAGCTTAAAAGTATATAAAGATGATGCTTTAATTACAGCACCAGTGGCTTTTAATGCACTCAATGATGAGATGTTTGATTTTAGTCTTTATGCAGGTGCGGGAATGAAGTTCCACCTTACAGATCGTTTTAATATTGGCTTAAGTGCAAAAGTGAATTTCGCTTTGCTACCACTTTCGCGTTACGAAATCGGCGTATATTATGGATTATAATAATGATACTTAAACCATATCAATATGTTCTTAAGAATATTGTTTTCCTCAATAATATTCGGAGCATTTACTTAAGTAGGTTTACCAATCTATTAGGTAAACCTACTTACTGATTACTCAGCCTATTATTTAATTGTATTGACATTGGATGCCTTCCGTGCATTTTTATCTTGCTTAACGCTAGACGGAGCTTGCTATGTCTAATGCTGATGAAATTCAAGTTTTAAAAAATATCGTTTTAAAAATTAGAAAAATGAAAAGTAAATTATTAACAACAATTTTCTTCTTGCTTTGCCTTGCCACTTGGGGTTTTGGACAAACGCCCAAGCACACGGTCAGTGGACAAATTAGAGCGGCGGGCACGGGAGAAGATTTAATTAGTGTGTCTTTGTATGTGCCTAGTTTGGGAATTGGTGCCATTTCCAATGAATATGGTTTTTATTCCCTGACCCTAGAACAAGGAACTTACGAGGTTGTTGTCTCTTACGTTGGTTACACCGATCAAGTATTGAAGATTGACTTATTGAGTGACTTAGCCCAAGATATTGAGTTGCAGGAAGCGACAGCAGTTTTGGAGGAAGTCGTTATTGTTGCGGATCGAGAATTTGCAGATCAAAATGTAGAATCCGTCAGCATGAGTTCTGTGGAGATGGATGTAGAAGCGATTAAAAAAATGCCCGCTTTATTAGGAGAGGTCGATATTATCAAAGCTATTCAATTGCTACCTGGCGTCAAAGCGATCGGTGAAGGAGGTTCTGGGTTTTACGTCCGGGGAGGCAACGCGGATCAGAATTTGATTTTGCTCGACGAAGCACCCATTTATAATGCTTCTCACTTACTCGGTTTTTTCTCTTCTTTTAATCCCGATGCGATTAAAGATATGCAATTGTACAAAGGCGCCATTCCCGCTTATTTTGGTGGTCGCTTATCATCGGTGTTAGATATTAGAATGAAAGAAGGTAATGCAAAACGTTTTGCCGCTTCTGGCGGAATCGGTACAATCATGAGTAGAGTAGCGATAGAAGCTCCCATTGCTAAAAATGGTTCTTTTATGATTGCAGGTCGAAGGTCCTATTTAGATTGGATCGCAGGTTTGTATAACTCAGTAACCGAAAATGAGGATGCCATTGATGCAGATTTTTATTTTTATGATTTGAATGCTAAAGCAAACTATCGCTTAGATGCCAATAATCGAGTATTCGTTTCTGGCTATTTTGGTAGAGATGTGATTACCATTCCTGACGAAGGACTCGACGTTAGGTGGGGAAATACTACGGCAACTGCTCGCTGGAACCATATTTTTTCGCCAAAGATATTTTCTAATCTTACTTATTACTATAGCAAGTATGACTACTTCCTCAACTTCTCTGAGGATATCTCAAAATTTACTTGGCAATCCAAATTGAAAGAGCACAGTTTGAAAGCAGATTTTGGTGCTTTTCTCAACCCTTCAAACACGTTGAAATTTGGAATGCAAACCATCCTTCACGAAATTACGCCGGGCGATATTGAATCTTTTGAAAACAATGAATTGGATCAATCTTTTAAAATAGAAGCAAAGAAAGCTTACGAATCTGCTGCGTATGTGCATAATACTCAAACCGTAAATAGTAGGATAAAACTCGAGTACGGATTGCGTTTATCAGCCTTGCACAATTTTGGTTCACAAGATGTTTATCGGCAAGATGAAAACTATCAAGTCATTGATACGGTCAGTTACACCAACTCCGTTTATAATTCAAGTTGGAATTTAGAACCACGAATTGGAATCCGCTACAAACTCAACGCATCGAGTTCGCTCAAAGCGAGTTACAATCGCACTGCACAATATATTCAGCAAGCTTCGAATGGAAATAGTGCGACTCCTTTTGATATTTGGTTTTTAAGTTCCGAACAAATCAAACCACAATTAGCCGATCAATTCGCAATGGGGTACTTTAAAAACCTTAAGGATAACACGATTGAATTATCGGCCGAAATTTATTATAAAAACTTTATCCGTGCGATTGACTTTAAAGATCATGCTCGGTTGTTGCTTAATCGAAACTTGGAGGGCGAACTCCGAGTAGGAGAGGGACGCGCTTACGGAATTGAGTTGATGGCTAGAAAAACGAAAGGTAAATTAAGCGGTTGGGTGAGTTATACTTATTCTAAAGCGGAGAAAAAAATACCAACAATCAACGAAGGGAATTGGTACAATGCGAAGTACGACAAACCGCACGATATTGCCGTGGTCGCGATCTACGAATTAAATGATCGTTTTACGGTGAGTGGCAACTTTGTTTACTCCACGGGCAGCGCGGTTACTTTCCCAACGGGGCGCTACGTTTTTCAAGGTGTTGCAGTGCCTGTTTATTCGGAAAGAAATGGTGCTAGATTACCAGATTATCACCGGATGGATTGGTCGGCAACTTATACGCCGAAGAAAAACAAAAAGCGTCGCTTGCAAACGGAATATGTACTTAGCATTTACAACGTCTACAATCGCAAGAATGCTTTTAGTATCAATTTCAAGCAAGATGAGCTTGATCCAAGTCAAACTTACGCGGAAAAATCAGCTGTATTTTCCATCGTACCTTCTTTTACCTTCAACGCAAAATTTTAAAATCATGAATCGAATCCTAATATTCTTAGCAATTATTTGCAGTGGCTTTGGCTGCTTTCAAGAGCGAATTGAAATTGATAATAATAAAGACGAAAATAAGAAATTAGTCATTACGGGCTGGATTAATTCCTTAGCGGAACCACAGTTCGTTAACGTTAGTCGCACAGTCAATTATCTTGGTGCCATTGGTATTGATCAAGTAAGTGGTGCACTGGTTACGTTGACCGATGAATCAGAGAGTTATGCGCTTACAGAACGTGCCGCCGGTGTATACCATTTGCCGGAGACTTGG
>CALFBG010000118.1 GCA_937951685.1 uncultured Saprospiraceae bacterium
CTTCTAGCTCTGATCCTTCAAGTTCTTTCCAAGTGCAAAATTCCTCAATTACGTTTACGGATTCAATTAACAACTTATCAGCAGGCTCTTATATCATAACTGCTATAACTGATCAAAACTGTTCGATAGATAAGAATATTATTTTGGAACAAAGAGACTTGATTGCTGAGCTAAAAAAGCGAGATAAGACTTGTTTTGGCGATGATGATGGAATAGTGTTTTTAGACATTACAGAGGCTAGTTACCCTTTAGATATAAATTGGTCAAATGGTTTGAGCTCGGACACTATTTCTACTCTTGCAATTGGCACCTACAGTGTGTCAGTCACAGATGCAAATGGTTGCGTTTATTTTGATAACTTAAGCATTGAACAAAGTGTTTTAGAAAGTTCAATTTCGATTGATAAACCTTCCTGTGTAGATATGTCTAATGGTGCAGCTAGTGTAACCATTATCAATGGAGCTGGTAGTTACGATTTTTTCTGGGATAATATTCAAGGCAATAATGTCGTAGAAAACTTGAGTGGTGGAAATCATAGCGTATCCATTACGGATGCTTTAGGTTGTGTAGAAATACACGAATTTACAATTGACACTACGAATTTAGCAATAGCACTAACACAACTATCTGCAAGCTGTAACGGGGATACTGATGGATCCGCTTCAGTATCTATTATAGAAGGTACGCTTCCTTATCAGTATCAATGGAGTAATCAACAAGGAAATTCAAACTTAATTGAAAATGTTAGCTCAGGTACTTATTTTGTTACGGTAACAGATGCGAATCAATGTATAACAAGTGATTCCGTTATCATTAATGAATCTGTGCTAAATTTAACATCTGATGCAACAAATTTATCTTGCCACGAAGATACCAATGGAAATGCGATAATTTATGTTTTGGATGGGACTCCTCCCTATACTTATCAATGGCAAGACGGAAGCACTATGAATTCTATTTCAAACCTTAGTATTGGTACTTATTTTGTATTAGTAAAAGATAGTATTGGATGCACAGAAATTGTAGATATTGAAGTTAGTGCACCACCGCCATTAACCGTTGATTTAGTTACTGAAAATGATATCTTATCTACCCTACCCTATGAGGGATATATTGAAGCAATTGTTTCTGGAGGTACACCTCCCTATTTTTATAACTGGAATAATGGAAATAATACAAATGTTATTACAGATTTACCTTTCGGTGATTATAACCTTTTAGTTACCGATCAAAATGAATGTAAACTCGATACTACTGTTCAAATTGATGTGATAACTTCCGTTATAAATGTAAACGACCAAGAAAAAATAAAGCTTTTCCCAAATCCGAATACAGGACAATTCTACGTTAAAAATGCTGAATTTGATCCCATTATTAGTTGTAAAGTTTATGCGCTCAGCGGAGAAATTATTTCCCAAACTTACCCTGTAACAAGTGGCGTAGGTAATGGCTATTACCTCAACTTTCCTGAATTGATAAATGGTACTTATTTTCTATTAATCATTACAGAAAGCGAATCTTACGCTGGAAAATTTACGGTACTTAAATAAATCCCTAAGGCAAGTATTTAGGACTAGATGTGCATCATCCCAAGTTTTGATAAATCCCAAGTCTGGGATGACGCACATCCTTACTTTTCTAATATCAGCTTTCCTATTACCGCTTCTTTTTCTTCACTCGTTTTTCATGTACATAATTCTCTATGCTATGATCTGCTTTTAATTCCTTCGAAATAGAATTAGCGGCACTCATACTATTGTATCTGCCTACGGCAATTGCATAATGTTCATCGTAATCAAACCGAACGATTTCTGCGTCTTGGTAACCAATTTTTTTCAACTTAGTCAACATCACCTTAGCATTACTTTTATTGATGTAAGCGCCTGCTACCACGAGGTACCTCCAATCGCCATCGTCTGAAGTACTGATCGAATTATTAGCCGTATTGCCACGAATAGTTGAATCCTCCTCCTTCTCAAATCCAATTTTCACCTCTTCTGCCTCATCCTCCTCGTCTTCCCCTTCATCTTCATCTAAATCTGTCATGTCTACTTTCTCGCTATCATCGGTAGATTCCATTTTTCCCTGATTCGCCGCACGATCATCATATTCATCCGTGACGGATTCTTCTTCCGAAACAGTTGTAAGGTCTTGATCGCCAGTGGTACTAGAGTTGGTGATCACGGACGTGTCTGGGGTGTTTTTGCTATCCTTACAAGATTTGTAAATAACGGAGCTCCATACGACTGCAATGCCAATTACAATTGCCCAAATAATTAGTTTTCTCATCATAGTGTTTTTTTCAAATTATAAAATTTGCATCCAATAAGTAAAGATGCGATGCAAGTAATTTAACGAAGTTGCTTAAAAACTCCAAACCCTTTACGAATTAATCTTTTCGTCGGTTTTGCTGCCTTTGCTCCTTCGCGATCGTGCTACGAAACGTCGACAGCACTTATTAGCTATTTAAAGCATGGACAAAGATAAGACCAGATTACCGTATTTAATACGAGATGCACTAGTTATTTTCTGTTTCCCGTAGGTTTACAGCAAAAGCTGGCAGTTCGTTTCCCTCGTCTTTTAGTTTGCTTTACGGCTAAATGCTTCCACTCCTTTAGCTTTTAGTGCTTTGACCGTTGCTTTTGCCGCTGCCGAAGTTGCGGTCCGTTTAGCGATTAGACTATGGTATTTAGAATTCCTGAACTGAACGATTTCTGGCGTATAGCCAAGTTGCTCCAAGCGTTTGCGTTCTACGGTCGCATTTGCTCGAGTACTAAAAGATCCTGCCACCACGAGATATGCACCAGTATTTTTCTTAGCAATATTTTTTTGAGGCTTTTGATACGCTTTGGGTTGAGTCGCTTTTTTCGCTGCGGAAGACTTTGTTGCTAGTTCCTGCGCTGAACTTTCGCTCAATTTTTTTGGAGATTCCTCAGCGCTTGACGTTCCCTTTTGGCTTTCCAGACCTACTTCCGTTTCCGCTTCTTCTTCTCCTCCCCCTTCTTCCTCTTCTTCTTCTTCCAAGGCTACGTCAGCGGCTTCGTCCTCCCCTTCGTCTAAACTACTGAGTTCTTCCGTTATCTTTTCCGTTTTATCTTTTGCTACTTCTAGCACGGTCTCGGCAGTATTAGTCAAGCCCTCTTTGACATCCGCGCCCATGTCGGCAAGGTCTTCCGTGACTTCTCCCGCGGAAGCTGCTAAGCTCGAGCTCAACGAGGCTTGTTCCTCTGCGTTCGCATTATAGTAACTAATTGCTTTGTAGCCAACAAAAATTAGGGCGACAAAAAAACATAGAATGGCAAAGCTTATAATCAGATTAATTAGTTTCATGATGTTTGTTTTAAGGTAAATGCTCGGACAAGATTAGGTAATCGTTTCAACGATTGAATAGTTTTGTTTAAGCATTTCCTGCTATTTGAAAATTAATAAAAAATAAATAGTTAAGTCTATGTTAAAATTGACGTTACTATTTGTCTTAAGTCACGTCTTAGATAGTAACAAACACGAATTTAGCTTTAGAATTCGTCTAAACAAAGTTTTTTTAACGATTCAAGTACTTTGACATCCATTCAGGAAATTCTAAAGCGATCCTACTTTAACCTTTTTTTTTACACTTACACAAACAAATACCATACTATGGAAGTTTTTAAAATTGTTGAACAATCGCTTAGTAATTTTTTTAATACGGCGGCTAGTTTTTTACCAACCCTCATTGGAGCACTGATCATTTTAATCATTGGCTGGATCATCGCAAAAATTGTAAAGTGGGTTATTCTCAAATTACTCAAGGCTTTGAAATTCGATCAGCTTACGAGTCGATTGGGGATTAATGAATACTTACAAAAAGGTGGCATTAAGAAAAATAGTTCGGGGCTACTCGCTTCTTTAGTTTACTGGATCATTATGCTTTCTATTTTAACCGCTTTCTTTAATACACTTGGCTTAGAAGTAGTTTCTACCCTCTTAAGCTCCGTCATTTTGTTTTTACCGAAAGTGATTGTTGCTTGTATTTTATTAGTAGTTGGAATGTACTTAGCAGAATTTGTTAGCGGCTTAGTAGTCGGTGCCCTCAAAAGTGGTGACGTCGCGAATGCAGAATTATTTGGTAACATCGCTTACAGTGCCGTAATGTTTTTCGTCTTTTCTTTTGTGCTACACCAATTAGGAATTGGTCAAGAAATTATTGAAACGGTAATTGGAATTGTACTTGGTGCATTAGGCTTAGCCTTAGCTTTATCTTTTGGCTTGGGTGGCCGAGAATGGGCGTCCAATACCATTAATAAGTACCTAGGTAGTGGTAAATAAGCAAAGCTTATGCTCCGCGCAGGTGGAAACTTCCTTGCATTGGAAAATTTAAACCTCCGCTTACAAGCTTTTCATAATTGTAATTTATATAGACTTAAGTAGTTCACCGCCTGGCCGCAACACCAAGCATCGTGAGCTACTTTTTTTTTGCGTCGTCTGGAGAAGATCCTTCTTTTGCAGCTGCTTTACCTATCAAGCTGTTTTCCGTTTCAGCTTCAGGGCAATCATTTCCCATAAATGGTGAAAAGGAATCATTTCGAACGCTAAGCTATCTCCTAGTGCTAAGGGCGTTGTTTCTAAAAATGCTACTTGACTTGCTACGCGGTGTTCTACGCGTGTCAGATCAAAATCCGTTTTGGCTAGGGTAATTAATATTTTCAGGAACTGATTTGCGCGTTTGGAGCCGGGCAACTTAAGGTATTGTGGCAGTTCCTTTTCTAATCGTTGTACTTCCGTGATAAAATCATTTTGCCCTTGTACGAGTACCACGAGTAATCTGGCGATCAGTACGTTCAGATTATCTATTTCATTTTCCGTTTCTAGCAAAAACTTTCCGATCCGAAAGCGACTGGAAGATAAATGTCCTTTTTTAGAAAGAAAATACAAATATGCTTCAATGATGGAGAATTGCTTTTGAATGAAATAGAATTTGCAATTTCGGTTGGCCCGGTAATGCTCAAAAGCCGTATCGTAATCTCCGGCGTGCAGCGCATTGATGCAAATATGTAATTTTGAAACGAAATAGTTGGGCGTGAAGCGGGAGGCAAAAGATAATCCTCTCTCAAAACTTTCTTTTGCGGCTGCAAACCTTTCTAAAGTCATTAGAGCAACGCCCTTTTTATCGTGGAAAAACTTTATCTGGGAAATATTAACACCCTGACGTTTTTCAAATAGTTGTAGTGCTTGATCACTTTTTTCAATTACTTCTTCATACTTTTTACTATAAACGCCAGCGTGTACCTGTATTAAAGCGGTCAGTACTTGACAAAGAATTGATTTCCCTGCTAATGCATTAACTTTTTCTAGGATATGATATACTTCGCTAACGGTAATCGTCTTTCCTTTATTTACTTTAGCAACGAGCTGCAAATAATATCGTTCTATCTTTTTTTCAGTTAAATAATTTTGGGCATATTGTTCCACTTCATCGGCATACTTATTGGCTAACTTTAAATTGGTTTGATAATGAGCGGCATCTTTGTGTAAGATACTCGCTAATTCACAAGCCATGTGGGTAAATTCGTACGCTACTGCTATTTTATAAGATTTCTTAATTAAGCGAATTCCTTCTGACCTAATTCCAGTGTTTAGGAATTTTTTTCCTAAAACAAAATCTTTTTGACAATGCTCTAATTTTTTAACCAGCGTATTGGATTCACTATTGGTGCTTACAATCGCTAATGATTGTAATACCCTTAATGATTTAGACTTTAAATTATTATAATAGCTCTTGTCTTTCCCTCCTTTGCACACTTGTTTGATCAAAGCTTCTTCCGACGCAAAGTTTCCTTCTTTTACAATTTTTATAAAAGCAGCAACTTTTCCATTCAATCGATTCAACAAATTAGGTTCAATAATTGACAAGTAAGATTTTATTTCTTTCATAACTTATTATTGTTAGTACTCATAACTCCTTGATATTTAATAGAAATATACTGTTTTTTTCTTACAACAGCGTGTTTTGGGTCGATATTTTCCGTATTTTTATACTGTATTTATAACCTATTATCAGTATTTATAATCTATTTTTTATTCATTAAAAACTATTACCATGAAACAGAAGTCTATTACTAAACTAGCAAAATTGGAGATTCTTACAAACGATGAGCAGAAAAATATCAAAGGTGGTCAAGATCAGCAGAAAAAAACTATCGTCGAGAATGATGTATTCATTTAAAATCTCTTCCCTATAAACCGGAACATTCTCAATAATTTTAGTCTGGGTTGAGAATGTTTAATCTCTTTTAGTTTAAAAAATTAGCATCCGCAAAAAAAATATGTTGCTAAATTAACAAACTTGAAGATTCTTACAAAAGACGGATCATAAAATATCAAGCTGGACATGATATAACGTCTACTAAAACAGGATCTATTGTAACAGGCACAAACATTGTATAATCAAATTGTATAATCAATAAGTAACTGGGGATGCTTTACCCTCTTACTTTTTATTACTACACCGATACAAGACTTTTACAATTCATCACTCAAATTTGAAATTTTTAATGTGGATTCAAGCTAAGTTTAGTTGCTAATCAGCAACCATAAAAAAGCGACTTTCTGCATGAACGATTAAAACCTCAATGACATTTGCTCATTGAGGTTTTTTTTGTATTAGGAAAAGCAAGGCGCGATATAATATTCGGGTAAACTCAAACTAAGTTTTATCCATCCCGAGACCTTTGGTCCTTAATAAATTTCCTCCAATGCGTCGCGCTCAATCTTAATCACCAATTCAATAATATGTTTTTGATCTGCTGGCTCGTAGCTGGAAAAAATAGCGTCGCCTTCTCGGATAATTTCCATCCCAATTTCTAAGCCTTTTACCTCCTCTTCCGAATAGACCTTAGGTCGTTTTTTCATCTTTTTGATCAAATGCTGTACGATTTCTAAAACCTTCTTGACCAACACTCGATTGTGCAAGGTTTCGAATAGCGACTGGCTACTATCAATAAAATCTTCAACGTCCGTCTTATCCAAACCACGAATAAACTTATAAATTTCAGCTGCTTGGAAAGGCGGCTTTTCCTTGAGCACAAGCGCTTGGGTAACCAGCTTATCTTCAAAATCATTCACCGTTTTGAAAGAGCGCAAAGCTTTTAGCCCCGTATTTAAAATCTGTGGTAAATGCCTGCCGTATTTAAATAATAACATGGCAGAATCTAACAAAATTCGAATGAGCTTGCTCGGATCTTTGATGTAATTGTCTAAGTGTTCAAAGGCTGCGTTGAGTTCGGATCGTTTCTCCGGAGAAGGGTAAAGATGCTCTAGTAAAAAGTTGCGAATTTCAGCAATCCGCGCCTCGTTAAACTGTGCCGGCAGATCGTATTTTTCAGCTAGGCGCTCGTAGTCATATCTCGTTTCGATCACGTGACGGTAACCAACAATAACGGCTTTTAATATTTTCTTTTCCATCGGTTTAATCTGGTCTATTTGAAAACAAATTTTCTCTATAACGATCTCTATAACGATACGAGTAGCCCACTAGTTCGCAAAAATCGTGTCCCTAATTTTTAATTCGACCAAATTCGCCGTTAAGACAAAATGGACATAGGTATCAACAGTTTCCGTTTGGAAAATGTTTCGTAGTGCTTTCTTCGCCAAAAACATCCATCCCCCCAACTCCAAACTTTTCTGTTTCCACTTTTTTTGTGCGCCCGTAAAAGCACTATGTTGAATCAAAACGTAGCCACGTTCCGTTTTAAAAATAAAATCAATCATCGTTTCAAACAAGCGACCTTGCCAGTGTACTTGCACCGGATATTTTCGGTATATTTTTTCTATCTTAAAATTAGCCTGTAAGTGTTGCTCAAAACTGTGCGTTGCTTGCAGCAAATTCATCGCTTCCACAAAATCATCTACCTCGTAGCGTAACAATAAATCGCGCGCCATCGTCAATCGTGCTTCCGCTTCGTATTCCGTCGGAAAGTCTGCCGTAAAAAAGGCTTTGGTCGCCTTAGCAATTTTAGCTAAATCCAAATCTTTTTTCAACTTCATCGGTGGATGATATTGTGTAGCTTGCCCCAGCTTAGTCTCATAAGCACCAGTTTGGTCTAAGTTCTCCTTCGTCACATCAATGTGATAAGCTTTTTCCTCCTTCTTCCCAGTCCGTTCACTAGAAAATGGAATCGACTTTTCTGTAATTTCTGCCCAACCAAAATCTTTTGGATAAATTTCTGGTCGTGGCTCAATATTCACAAAATTACTTTCCCACTCCCAAGGACTTTCGTGCGAACTCACATCTAAGGTAGGATGATCTTCTTCTCCTCGATGCCAAACCCGATTCAACCATTTACTCGGTTTCCCACGGGTCGGAAAAATCAAATAATCCCGTGCCCGCGTGATGCCTACGTACAATAAACGGGCTTCCTCCGCTAAAGCTTGTTCGTGTACAGCTGCCTTCGCAGGACTTGCATCAAGTCGTTCCATAAGCTTTGTCCCCGACTTTTGATCCGCATAAGGATTTACCCAGTAGCGTAACCAACGGTTACCCAATACGTTGTTTAAATCAACTTCCTCCGTTTCGGAAACAATACTAATTCCGAAGATCTGCTCCCGTAGCGTACCTTCCAAACTATGACAAATTACGATCGGCCATTCCAGCCCTTTACTTCGATGGTAAGTCAGTACATTAACGGCGTCGATTCCTTCTGCGGAACCTTGCATATCTTCTCCTTTATTTACCAACTCATTCAACCATAATAAGAAGCCCCCCAGAGAAGCTGCCGTGTGCAAGCGATTGCAATTTTCTTCGTATTGTAGTGCCAACTTCCGCAACATATCTACGTTAGCCAAGCGCTGATTTACCTTTCCCCACTGTGCAATGATTCTTCTCAAATCCAATTCCTCAATGACAAGGTTAAGAATTTCAGTACTAGACAATTCCAAGACTTCCCGCCGCAATTCATTGAGTGCGTTGATGATTGAGAACTCATCTGCCCACCAAACGCCTCTTCTATTTTCGCCATCATTTTCTGCTAAATACTGCAAGCGATTTTTAATAATATCTTCCGTTTCTTCGTTCGCAGCCAGCTTCAATATTTCTGCTACGGAAAGGGCATCCGTTTTATTTAAAATAAATTTCAAGCAAGCCAAGATCAAGGTAGATTCTGCCGTTGCTAGTAAACCATTTCGCGCGATGGCCGCTTTCAGTCCAGTTCGATGGAGCGCTTCTGCCACGAGTAAACACTCGGCGTTGGACCGACACAATACGGCAACATCACCCGGTTTTGCTTTGCGATAATCTTTCTCCCCTTTCGGGAAAATCCAGCAACCTTCTTCCAACATTTTTTCAATAGAAACGGCGATACAATTTTCCATCCAAGGTCTACCCGGCAATCGTTTTCCACCACCTTCAAATTCAAAATGCCAATGTATCAAGGCATCCCCCATATTGATCGGTTCGTCGGTTTTATTTTGAGTTTCAGGACTAGCCTTTTTTCTTCGTTTGGCTTTTAGGGCAACTTGTTCGGCTGGAATATTTGGAAACGCTTTGGTAAAGAGTGCGTTGGTGGCATACACAATATCTTCTCGCGAACGCCAAGAATAAATTTGGATATCCTCTGGTTGCACGCCACCATTTTGTGTAATGATCGCTTGCATCAACTTAGGATCTGCACCTCTAAATCCGTAGATCGATTGCTTTGGATCACCGACCCAAATAGAGTGCTTCGCAATCTGCGATAATTTCAAAAATATTTCTAATTGAATGGGATTCGTATCCTGAAATTCATCCACCATCAATAAGTCTAATTCTTCCTTGAGTACTTCCTGTACTTGCGGATGATCGAGCAAGCGTTTTACCTGACTTTCCATGTCAATGTAATCAATCAAACCCCGCTGTTGTTTATACGCTTCGTACTCGTTGATCGCTTCGATGGCAATATCAAAAATACTATTGATAAAGTCTTGGACATCTTGATGAAAGGCAGGATTCGTTTCGTGCGTTTGCGCAAAATCTACGAGTGCCGCTACATCTTCCTTACTTTTCGCGCCGACTTTTATTTTGGAAATTTTCACCCACTCGTGCCAGTTGAGTTTGGTTTTAAATTTTAGGGTATTTTGAAATCCTCGAAGCACGTTGATTGCCGTTTGCGTTACCTTTGTTTCGTCCTCATTGTTTTGCAATCGCTCGATGCTCTCTGCCAACTGATGATTCAGTTCCGCGTAAAATACTGCTTCTGTTTTATTGGATGCTTTCGCTAAAAACTGTTGAAAGTGCTCAAAAGAAAGGCGTTTACTTTTTTCGAGCACTTCGATTGAAAAGTCGTTTGCTCTGGCAACGTCCGTTAAGTTTTTGACTTCCGTTCGCCAATCGTATCGTTCTTTTTTGGTTAAGCCCAAACGATCGCTGAGGCTTTCCATTTGTCGGATCCGTTGCGCATTCAGTACCGTTGCTAAAGATTTATTAAATAGACTTTGTTGGTCTTCGTCCGCAATAATATCCACCACCGGAGAGACGCCCGCTTCGAAAGCAAAACGCCGCAAAAGTTTTACGCCAAGTCCATGAACTGTTCCAATGAGTGCGTTACTCAAATCGTCCGCTGCGGCGTTTAGTCCTTCTTCGAGCAATCGTACACGCACGCGCTCTTGCAATTCTGCCGCTGCTTTTTTGGTAAAGGTTGTGGCAATGATTCCGCTGGCGCGAACATCTGTTTTGAGTAAGGCAACCATCTCTTCGGTCAACCGATAGGTCTTACCACTTCCAGCTCCCGCAGAGATTATTTTCAGCTTAAGTTTCATGGATTGAGTTCTTAGTTTGTTTGTCTATTTTCCTGCGCTTTTGGGTAGGAAAAATTTATTGCTTGCTGCGTAGATTAAGCATTCGGTTGACGGTAGTAGCAGCTAAGTTTCGTTGTTTTTCTTCCCCGTGGAAGCAGCCAGAAGTGTAGGCTCATTTGTAGTATAGAAAAACAAGCTAAACTTATTTGCTCAGTAGCCGCTTCCGCAAAAGTACGTCGTGCTTGATCCCTTCTCCTTAGGTTAAAACTTATTTTTCCACATCATAGATTCGACGGGCTTAGTGGTTCGTTCGTTGTATTTTGCGTTGGCTTTTTTGTTGTACAAATTTTCAATTTCTCCGTCTACAGAAAAATAAATAAGTTGTCCAATTGGCATACCTGCATAAATTCTTACGGCTTGTACACAAGATATTTCTAAGGTCCAAGTATTACAAAAACCAACATCTCCTTTTCCCGCCGTAGCGTGAATATCAATGCCCAATCGTCCCACGCTCGACTTTCCTTCTAAGAAAGGAACCGAGTTGTGTGTTTCTGTATATTCTTCGGTAACGCCCAGATAGAGTGTACCGGGTTGTAGTTCAAATCCATCTGCTCCAATTTCGATTTCTTCAATCTTGTTGTGTCGTTTAGCATCTAAAACTCTACTCTTGTAAACGGCCAAGAACTTCCCCAAATGTACATCATAGGAATTGGTTCCCAGAGCAGATTTCCGGAAAGGCTCAATAACGATTTCACCATTTTCAATACTAGCTAGAATTTTTTTATCAGATAGGATCATGATTATTTACGTTGATTTTGTTGTAGAACAAATTTAGCACTTTAATATGAGCATCAGCAATTATTTGCAGCTTCAATATTCCAAAGAATTAGGCTACGGTCATCGCTGGCAGAGATCAGCGTATTTTTGTACGTAGACCAGTATAAATCATTGACTGAATTAATATGCCCACCATTTTTCACGACGTCAAGTACCGAGCGTAATTCCCAATTCGTCGTATCCCAAATTTTGATCGTTTTATCTCTACTCCCACTTGCCAACCATTGCCCATCTGGATGAAAACGCAAGGCATTGATCGTATACATATGCGCCGGAATACGCTTCGACAAGGCGAAAGCATCTGCCACTGACCAAATTTTAAGCTGGGCGTCTCTCCCTCCACTCACCAAATATTTTTCGTCGGGGGTGTACCGGAGGCAAAATACCGAATTATCGTGCGCTTTTTCAATTTTATGCTTCAAGCGCAAATCGGCAGCATCCAAAAGATAAATGGCGTGATCACTCGCCGCCACCGCTAACTCTTTGCGTTGTGGCGAATAAGCAATGCCCCGTAAGTGTTGATTCGTCAGGTGAAAACTTTCCAAACAGCGTTGTGCTTCGATCGACCACAAACTCAGCATCCCTTCTCCTCCAGCACTCAATACCTGCTCGCCCAAAGGCAATAAGGCAAATACGCCCGCCTGATGATGCGCAATATTTTTCGTCGCCGTAGGATTTTCTAAGTCTATCCAGTGGACACCACCCAAGCGATTTCCAGCAACAACTTTTCGATACTTCGGTAAATGACAAAGCGAAAAGACGCCCGTTTCTACCTGTGCGATCAGTTTCCCCTGCTCTGGAGCGGATAAATCCCATTCTACCACCCAATTATCTCCCGCTGCGGAGAAAAAATGACTTGGCGTTTTCCCCGGCGCCAAAGCGTAGATCGCCGCTTTATGCCCCGTGAGTTGCGCTTGCTTATGAATGATGAGTTTTGGTTTCAATTCCTGCTGCAATTTATTATATTTGTCGATTAACAAATTTAAACTTAGGGATGCATAAAACCCAATATTTCGCGTTTAATGTTAAAACTTAGTATGGAAGTTGTTTGAAGAATTTATTTATTTTGTATTTCATCATTTTTTATAGCTTTTAAAGTTTGCTGTTACATAGTACACAGTGTACTAGCACTTTATTACCGCTCTCAACTAGATTAACGATAATGCCTTTAGTTTTTCATAGAAAATTAAACCCCATTGGAGAATTAGGTCTTTGGAAGATCGAAGAACCTGTTTCTTTCTTTTTGGATCAATTAGAACTGGTCGAAGCAGAACGGGCGCAAATTGCCCCACTCAATGAGCTTCGATTAAGAGAATGGGTTTCGGGACGCTACTTGCTCCACTTGATGTCGGGAAGAAAATTCCGAGGTGCTTGTCTCAAAGATGAGTTTGGGAAACCTTATCTCGTAGATTCACTTTTCGAAATTTCAATTAGTCATTCGGGAGGATACGTCGCCGTTATTGCGGCACCACATTCTGTCGGCGTAGATGTACAAAAAGTAGTTGGCAAAATCGAAATGATTGCACATAAGTATATGCGAGACGAAGAATTGGCTAGTTTGGAAACAGCCACGCGGCTGGATCATTTACATGTTTATTGGGGATTAAAAGAATCTTTATATAAAGCTTACGGTAGGAAAGCTTTGCGCTTTAAAGAAAATATCATCAGCGTTCCTTTTGCCTACGATTTGGATAAAGGAACTTGTGAGGCGGAAGTTCAGAAAGATGATTTTCAACAAAGCTTTCAAGTCTATTACGAAAAATTTGATAATTACATTTTAGTTTATGCACTAGCAGCCCATACGGATGAACGTTTAGTGTAATAGATTTACCGATTTAAACTTTCTAATAAAATTACGTTTATGAAAAATTGTATCTTGTTTAGTTTGCTTTGTCTATTGCTTGCTTGTCAAGCTAAACAGTCCGATTCTAAAAATGATACCCCAACAGCAACGACGGAACTCCCCAGTGACTTCTTAGAATTTTATGATCGTTTTCATGCCAATAGTGATTTTCAGCTGAGCCGTATTGTCTTCCCCTTAGAAGGTTTGCCCGCCAACGCTGATAGCCTAGACTTTGTGTCAGGAACTTTCAAGTGGCAAAAGGAAGATTGGCAGATTCACAAAAAGTTAGCCGAAGATAATCCTGAATTTACCCGAGAACTCTACCCTTTAGGGAAATATACGGTAGTTGAAAAAATCACGCACGTCAAACAAGGATTTGCGATGCAGCGCAGATTTTATAAACAATCAGATGGTTGGTACCTCATCTATTACGCGGGAATGAATCGGACGGATTAAAAAAAGCAGGCACTCCCGAAAGGAAAGCCTGCTTTGATAAAGTCTTATGTTCTGAAGTTGTCTTAATAACTTAATAATAGGTTTTCTTCATTAAATATTTCTTCACGTATTCTTTGACACCATCTTCTAGACTATGGAATGATTTTTTGTAGCCTGCTGCTCGCAATTTAGACATATCCGCTTCGGTAAAATATTGGTAGTTTTTACGGATATCTTTGGGCGTATCAATAAAGGAGATATTCGGCGTTTTACCCATTGCCACAAAGGTTTGCGCTACTAAATCTAAAAACGTGCGGGCTTCTCCTGTCCCAACGTTATACAAACCACTCTCTGGCCGTTTTTTATAAAGAAAGCAACAAATATCGACAACATCTTTCACGTAGATAAAATCTCTACTTTGGTGACCGTCTTTGATTCCTTTTTTGTGCGAGCGAAACAATTTCATTTCCCCCGTTTTTTTGATTTGATGAAACGCGTGAAAAATCACGGAAGCCATTCTTCCTTTGTGATATTCGTTGGGCCCGTAGACATTAAAAAATTTCAATCCGGCCCAAAATGGAGGTTGCTTTTTTTGCTTTAACGCCCAAATATCAAAATCATTTTTAGAGACCCCGTAAGGATTTAGAGGCTTCAACTTAGCCGATAAGCTGTGGTCATCGACGTAGCCTTTCTCTCCGTTTCCATACGTTGCTGCACTCGAAGCGTACACCAAAGGAATTTCATACTTTGTACAAATATCCCAAATGGCTTTTGAGTAATTCAAATTCAATTCATCAAAAACTTCCTTGCTCTGTTCCGCCGTATCCGTTCGTGCTCCCAAGTGAAAAACAAAATCAACCGATCCATGAATGCGCTCAAACCAATCCATAAAAATATCCCGGTGAATCCAGTCGCGAATAAATTTCTTATCGAGATTCTTGTCTTTATAATCTTTATAAAAATCATCTACCACCAAAATATCATTGGTATGACCTAAAGCGTTGAGGCGTTCAACTAGACAACTTCCAATAAATCCAAATGCACCCGTTACAACTATCATTTGCTATTTTTTTGTAAGATGTCCGTTCCTAAAAACTTATCATCCTTATTCATGTACCACTTTCTAATTTTAGGCATTTTAATACCATTTACTTCCTCTTCTTGCGCTAGTAAAATATACTCTCCATCTTGTTTCTCTTCTTCGTGATAAAAACGATATCCAATCAGTGCATAATTAGTTTGAGCAAAATAAAAGTACCAGATATCTTCTCCTACTGTCGCTTCGTAAGTTACTTTAATCGACCAACACTTTTTGCCTTGAAACTGATCGTCCCGTACTTTGGGGTCAATGATTGTTCCAGGATCTTTGAGCTTCATCGGTAATCCGTAGAGGTACGTGTAATAATTGCGAAACAACTTATTGCGTTCACAATTGAGCTTATGCTTTTCTTTTTGTGCTTCTGAGAAAGTGGTGCTTCCATTGACTTGATATGTGCAGCTATCTCCCGCTACTTTCCGCAAAACGACAACACCATTTTTTTCACTCGTGGTCTCGAAAGTGCTCGTCGCATTGTTCATTTGAATCTTCGTCGTAGAAACGGGCTTTTCGGGTGTTTCTTGTAAGACTGAAAACGTTCCCGACCATTCTTCCCATTGCTGCGCCGGATCATGATAAGCAATACTTTTATTGAGCAAATCACTTGCACTAGTAGGTTGTGCCAATAACTGCACACTACACCATAAACAACAAATCAAGGAAAAAAAAACTACCCGCATCTTCTCTATTTTAAATCAATGAATCAATAAACGCTTTTCAGCATTTGGTTTTTCCCTAAACTGCATCTGCTTCCGCTTCGTACATTTCGATTGGCGGACAAGTACAAATCAGGTTGCGATCGCCGTGGGCATTATTCACTCGACCCACTGTCGCCCAAAACTTACCTCCCGTTCTTAAATAAGAAATAGGATAAGCCGCTTTGGCTCGCGTGTAGGGTAAAGTCCATTCATCTTGCGTAATCAAGTTCAAGGTATGTGGAGCGTTGACCAGTACATTTACTTTTTCATCCGCTTCACCACGGGCGATTTCATCAATTTCTTGGCGAATTTGCAACATCGCATCACAAAAACGATCCAATTCATCTTTACTTTCACTTTCCGTAGGTTCAATCATTACCGTGCCTGCTACTGGGAAAGATAAGGTTGGTGCGTGGAAACCATAATCAATCAATCGCTTTGCAACGTCCTCTGCACTTACACCTAACACTTTGAATTGTCGGAGATCAATAATTAATTCGTGGGCAGATCTTCCTTTTTCTCCCGTGTAAAGTACCGGATAATCTTCTTCTAAACGAGTCTTGATATAATTTGCATTTAAAATGGCATACTTCGTTGCATCCGTTACGCCCTCTTTTCCTAACATTTTAATGTAAGCATAAGAGATCAAAAGAATACTAGCACTTCCCCATGGCGCCGCAGAAACCGCAGTGATTCCTTGCTTACCGCCCGTACGCGCTAAAGTGTGTCCTGGTAAGAATGGTGCTAAACTTTTGTTCACACAAATTGGTCCCATGCCAGGGCCGCCGCCACCGTGAGGGATACTAAAAGTTTTGTGCAAGTTCAAGTGGCAAACATCAGCATCGATTTCGCCCGGACTCGTCAAACCAACTTGTGCGTTCATGTTGGCGCCATCCATGTATACTTTTCCACCATTATCGTGGATAATTTTACAAATTTCTTTGATACGCGTTTCAAAAACACCGTGCGTCGAAGGATACGTGACCATCAAAGCGGCGAGGTTTTCTTTATGTTCTTTTGCTTTTGCTTTTAAATCATCAACATCAATATTTCCCTGTTCGTCGGTCTTCACCACTACTACTTTCATCCCCGCCATCACGGCACTCGCCGGATTCGTACCGTGAGCGGAAGAAGGAATCAACGCAACATCACGGTGCTGCTCATTTCTATCGTGGTGGTATGCTCGAATGGTTAACAAGCCCGTTAACTCTCCTTGCGCGCCAGAATTTGGTTGTAAAGAGCAAGCTGCAAATCCAGTGACTTCACAAAGGTAATGCTCTAATTCTGCGAATATCTTTTGGTAACCTTTCGTTTGATTAGCCGGTACGAAAGGGTGAATGTTAGCGAAAGCATCCCAACTCACGGGCATCAATTGCGTCGCTGCGTTCAACTTCATGGTACAAGACCCTAAAGCGATCATGGAGTGCATCAAGGAAAGATCTTTATTTTCTAAGCTTTTGATGTAGCGCATCATTTTCGTTTCCGTATGATGCGAGTTAAAGATTGTATGATCCAAGTACGTTGAAGTTCTCACTAAGCTTTTCGCAAATTTCATTTTTCGCGGTGCCGTTACGCGGTTCGTTGCGGGCTTCCGTTTTGCTTTCGCGAATAGATTGATGAGTTGGATTAATTCTTCTTTCGTCGTCGTTTCATCTAAGCTAATTTGCAAGAGATTTCTTTTGTAATAGAAGTTGAATCCTGCGGCAATGGCTAGTGTTTTTATTTTCTTCGCCAAAGTCTTATCTACTTCCAAGCAAAGCGTATCGAAGTACCCTTCGTTCAATTGTGTATAACCTAACTTTTCTAAGGCGCGATCCAGCGTATGTGCCATTGTATGTACCCGAGTAGCAATTGCTTTCACGCCGTCGGGACCATGATAAACCGCGTACATACTGGCCATGATGGCCAATAAAGCCTGTGCGGTACAAATATTAGAAGTTGCTTTTTCTCTACGAATGTGTTGCTCTCTTGTCTGCAAAGCCATTCTCAAGGCGCGGTTACCGTGTGCATCTACTGAAACCCCAATAATTCGTCCTGGAATAATTCTTTTGAATTCATCTTTGGTGGCAAAGTACGCCGCGTGTGGTCCACCGAATCCCATGGGTACGCCCATGCGTTGTGTATTCCCTACAACTGCATCCGCGCCCCACTCTCCCGGAGGAGTTAATAAAGCTAAGGATAAAATATCTGCTGCTACGGTAACGTAAACGTCATTTTCTTTTGCGGCAGCGGCGAAGTTGCGATAATCTTCTACGGCACCTGATTTTGCGGGGAATTGCAATAAGACACCGAAAGTAGCGGCTTTGAACTTATATTTTTTCCAATCTCCAATCACTATTTTAATACCGAGTGGAGTGGCTCTCGTTTTGAGTAAATCAATCGTTTGTGGATAAACCCCTTCTTCAACGAAAAATTCATTGAATTCAGATTCTTTTGATCTTTTATTTTTCAAACTAAAAAACATCGCCATCGCTTCCGCAGCAGCCGTTCCTTCGTCGAGTAAAGAAGCGTTAGCAATGGGTAAAGCGGTAAGATCACTTACCATCGTTTGGAAATTGAGCAGTGCTTCGAGTCTTCCTTGCGCAATCTCTGCTTGGTAAGGCGTGTACTGCGTGTACCACCCTGGATTGTGAAAAACATTACGGGCGATCACTGACGGGGTAATGGTACCGTTGTAGCCCATACCGATGTAAGACTTAAATACTTTATTAAGGGCAGCCGTTTGTTTTAGTTCTTCGAGATAAGCGTGTTCCGTCAAAGCGGCAGGAATCTTCAATGCCTTTTTGAGTCGAATCGTATTCGGTATTGTTTCTTCAATTAGTTGATCGAGAGAATCTGCTTTAATCAAGGAAAGCATCTCTGATAATTCAGCGTCGTTAATACCAATATGTCTCTTGTGAAACTGGTCGAAAAAGGTCAAGTTGTTCATCTATTGATCAAATTATAAGCGATTAAATATAATTTCCGAAATTATCGGCGTGAAGTTACGATTTTTGTCTGATTACTTAACAAAAAAACATAGATACCTGTTGCAAGAAAGTGGATAAAAACCAGAAAAGTAAATGATTAGATATTTCTACTCGAAAGAACTTCGCCGATCCACTTTCGCGGGGAGTCTCAAAGTAGAAAAAGCGCTTATTTAAAATACGGAGTAGATGACTAAATTGCAGGAGAAGCAAGCTTATTTTCCCTTATTGTACTTGAAATTCAAAGCTGCATGGAGGCTAAAACTTAGCCATTACTTCTTGCAGCCAATCCTTGTTAGCCAAAGGTTCTAAAACGGCTACCTGCGCTTGGAGGCTAAGGTATTTTTTTTGAAATTTGGTTCGATTGAGATGATTTTGATCTTGCTTCAATTGGTAAACTTTCTTGGCAATTTTTAAGAAATTTCCGTTGGCTTTTTTACGATAATCTCCCACTTGACGATTGCGGGTAATAAATTTTCGAAAGGCTTCGATCAAGGCATAAAAGGCTTCGGTTTCATCCAATTCGTAATAGCTTTTCAATTGAATGATTTTTGCACCAAGATGATAAGAAGTATCTGTAAATTCTACGTCAAATAGTAAGTGTAGGGCTTTTTTGTATTCCTGCCGAGCGTAGTAGAGCGCCGCTAGATTGTACGTCGTGGCGTTGTACTGATCCTCGGGCAACAGGCTATCTTTGAACTGTTGAATAAAATTTTCTGTCCAGTCAAACTCCTTTAGTCTAATCCCTGCTGTAATAATATTTTTGTAGGTCCATTGCGTGAGATAACCATTGAAGAAAATGATTTTCTTTTCCAGTAAAACTTTATATAAGTCCAATACTTCGCGATAGTAACTTCCCCAACCAGAATTTATTTTTTTGATACAGAAATTAAGGGCTAGATAATATAAGGTATACAATTCGACCTTGGGAAAAAGCGCGCTGTGATTGGCGAGTAAGGCTTTCACTTCGTGGTAATACTTGGTAGCGTCTTCTACGCGGAGCATTTGCAGTGTCTTATAATACAGTTTTAAGGCTGGAATATTTTTAAATTCTTCGGTGTTACTTTCGTAGAATTGTAGCAATTCGTTGAGAAATTGAGGCTCATACCCAGCTTTGATGACCGTATTCCGACTCGCCATCTCGCAAGCCAAACGCAATTTATTTCCAAAATAAAATAGATCGAGGTTATCGCTCTGCCGCTGTAAATTATCATCAAATCGGCGCTCAATTTTGCGTTGTACGTAGCGATCCATCTTGTCATAATAATTATACTCTTGCAAATAATGCTCATAATTGCGGAGCGGAGAAGCATCTTGCAACTGGCGATACTTGCGCGCATTTTTCTCCATCTGATGGTGTTGATCTCTTTCTAATAGTTCTTCCAGTAAATAATTCTTTTGCATGACTGCTTTTTGTCCGTAGCGCAATTGTGCCAAAAAATCATATAATAATTGTAAAAGAAAAGAAATGTAGTTATTCAACCGCCGCTCGTCGAAAGCTTCCTTCCCGAATACTTTTCGAAAAATTGTTGCCTTGCGCATTCCGGCGTGTTCGAAAGTAGGAGCATGATGTAAAACAGCCACACACAGCAATTTTAGCTTTTCATTTTTATTAAAAAAAGGAGAAAAAACAAATTCTTTGAAGCGAGAACGCTCTCTCGTCGTCAAAACACGTAATAATTTCACCAAATTCGTATTCCTCATCTGAAAAATATTTTATAAAAAAAATACACAAAACACTTTATAACAACACTTTACAATCAATGTACACCCTAAAATTATTTATATTTTTTAAAAAATGTACTTTTTTCTACCTCTTTTTAGAATTACTTTTGTTAAAGGGTTCACAAAGCATATGCTTAGTGCCCTCGTTAAATTTGAACACTTACAATTTATGATCAAAAAAAGCTCTGATTACTCTCGTTTATTAATACCGGTTAAATTACACACGTTGATTGCTTTGATCTTCATCCTTTTTAAAAATTTGTAAAAAATGAAAAAGCTATTTATTTTCCTCTCTGCCTTTTTTTACACCTTCTTCCTAGCGGCACAACCCGTTGACTTTTCGGTG
>CALFBG010000119.1 GCA_937951685.1 uncultured Saprospiraceae bacterium
AATTAGTTGAATTTCACCGCGCACAAGAGAATACCGGCGGGAAGGTGCTTATTACGGGATTAAGCCATCACGTTTCCTCTTCCACACACAATCGAGCCTTAAAAATTGACCTCAAACCGATCAAGTCAAAACTATCCCCTAGACAAGAACGACTAAAAGATTTCGCCGAAAAAAATCAATATACCTACGAGAGTAATCTAAATTGGGATACCTCTTATTTACAAAATTTCCAATTCTTTGAAATTCGACCGATCGAACTAAAATCGAATTGCCTCCGTGGCGTCCACGAAGAAAGTGGTGTACAATGGGAAATTGCCGACGTAACCTTCAGCGAAGGCGCATCTTTTTCCGCCGAAGTGTTTCACTCTACGGTAATGACCTTGAAATTGCCGCGTGCGATTCCAAAATTCATTTTAGAAAAAGAAGGTTTCTTTGATAAGTTATTTGATCGAGTAATGGCTTTTACGGGCTACAAGGATATTGATTTTCAATTGTATCCTAGCTTCTCGAAAAAAATTCTACTCATGGGAGAAAACGAAGCGGAGATTAGAAAGTTTTTCCAACCAGCACTCATTCAATTTTTTGAAAAAGAGCAAGTACAACACGTCGAAAGTAATGGCGAAGCTTTACTGGTTTTTAATAAATTAAAACTCGCTCGAACGGACGAGACCTTGAATGTACTGGAATTTTCCAAGCGCTTATCGGATAAAATCTTAAACACGCAAGCTACGCTTAAAAATTAAGTTCCACCAAAAGATTAGGAACCAAAGGTAAACCCACCCAAGGATGCAAAGAGATTTGAACCTGCTCGGGGCGGTAATCAACGAAATACTCGTTTTTAATGATGTTGCGACGGTTGTAAATATTACTAACCGAACAACCAACTTTCCCGCGCATCCATCCCGTCGATCGACCAAACTGATAAAACAAAGAGCAATCTAAGCTGTGATAATCCGGTAATTGCTCCGTTAATAAATCATCGTACACGACCGAATAGGAGTTTCCGCCGTTATACTGTAGATCGGTTGGTTGAGAAAAATAACGACCACTCGCAAACTTCCAATGTATCGCCAATTGCCAGCGCTTCCATTGTAAGGCTTGAAACAAAGAGATGCGGTGCGGTTGGGAAAATGGACTGTTTGTTGCTCGACCATCTTCGTAGGTCAAACTTTCCGCTACTCGATCGTAGGTCCAAAGTAAAGAGCACCATTTGGCTTGGTAACGCAAAGAAAGTTCTAAGCCATTAACTTTTAAATCCGCAAATTGATAAGGATCGGCGTGTACATCAAAATCAAAAGCGGAAGTCCAAAGATCAGCACTTTTTTTATGATAAATATCCAGCGCAAAAGTCCAAGCGTTCAACTCATATTTTGCTCCGAGGCTGATTTGTCTATTTTCTACCACGTGTACATAATTTCCAATTTCAGATTCATTGGATAAATACCAAAATCCAGAATCCACATGAAAAGCATTGAAAAGGTTTTTCTTATTCAACGCTTGGTGATACCAACCTAAATGGGCGTGCAAAGTCAAACCTTCGCGTGGAAATAGAGAGAGATGAAACCGCGGTTCCCAATAGTCAAATTGCCCCAAACTATAGTCCGAGTATCGTAAACCCGCTTCTAGTTGCCAAAAGTTAGAAGCTTTCCAAAGGCCTTGTACAAAGGCACTTCGTTCGTGGCTACGCAAGCCATCGTCGTAGTAAATACTTTTATCCTCACCGGATCTACCAAACTCGGAAAGTTCATATTCCCATGATTCATACTTCACGCCCGCCGATAAATTAAGCTGTTCCATTTCATAAGTTTGGGTGAATGTCCAACTACTTTGGTTTAGCTCATTGAGTTGTAATTGCTCGTTCGTAGTGGCAAGGCTATCCGTACGCGGATCTTCTAAATATTGGTACTGATTTTTAAAGCGACTGTTACTCCAGTTAAAATCCGACCGCAATTGGTCATTCCAACGACGACTGTAGTTAACGGCATAGCCTTGGTTTTGGTAGTTAATCGTATGCGTTGGATCGGTCTCTAAATAGATTGACGACTTTACTAATTCGAATTGATTTTCAATTTGTACGGCACTTATTTTCAGTAAATCACGCGGACTTAATTGTATTTTCAAACTAGCAAAAAAATCTTGAAAACTCACTTTGGGCGTTAAGGAAACAAACTCTTGCAAGTCGTAAAAGTCTCGATAATAGGCTTCGTCTGCTAATTGTCCAAACTGAAAACTATTGTCAAAAAAGCGTTTAAAAATTATATTGTCCGTAAAAAGATCGTGTGATTTTCGCCAAGAAAATCGCAGTTGAACTTTTTGTTTAAATAAAGGAAGCTGGAGTCCTACGTTGGTGTGTAATAAATTTGCCTGCGTCCTCAATTGAAAACTATCGCGCGTATGATCATGATCCTGCATCCGAATGGTTCCCGAAGCTTGTCCTGTACTTTGGGCAGAAGCTCCGTTTTTGACGACATTAATTCGGTCTACCGCGAAAGGATTCACCGAACTAATTTTTCCATAAAAATGACTAGTTTGGTAAACTTGAATCCCGTTCCATTCGAAATTAGTTTGATCCGGTGGACCACCGCGCGTTTGAATTTCCGACACCGATTCGTCCGCAGTATACAAACCGGGTAGCATTTGTACCATCGAAAAAACATCTTTATCTACTCGTCCCGCCAAAGGCATCATTTCATTTGGTAATAATACTTCTTCCAAGGCTGCCAAACTCGCTCCGGTAAAGCGACTATTATCGGTAACGACGATTTCTCCCAGCATATGCTGTTGTTCTTTCAGGATAACTTTCGGATTGGTGAGGGCTTGCAATGCTGCGATGGTACGCGCCTGCGAATAGTAACCCAAGTAACGAAAGACTAAGGTTTCCTGCGGCGCAAAATAACCTTTGATGGTAAAATTTCCGGCAGCGTCAGTATCAAAAGCCTTTTCCAATTTTGGCATCCAAATCACGACGCCCGTTAAAGGAATACCCTGAGCGTCTAATACTTGTCCACGCAGTGACAATGCTTTTTGTTTTGTTTCGGGAGGAAATTTGGTTGCTTGTATCGTATAAATCTTATCGTCTAGTGGCACCAATTCTCGGTCGAGTACGGAGAAACTAGTTTGCAAAACTTCCACTTGCGTACCCGCACAAGAAAAAGTAAACTTTCCGGCGGGAAGATTATCGTGATTGAAGTTGAAGGTGAGGGAAAGCTCTTTTTCTAAAGTTTGAATAAGCGCTTCGGCAGACTGGTTTTTAATTTGCAACGCATACTGTCCGAAAAGTATTTGACAACATAAAACTAGTAACAAGACGATCCCAGCTCGACGTTTATTCTGCGGTCGGTTTGAGGTAAATGAGCTTGTTTTGCTGTTCATATTGCCAATTCATTGATCGAGTTAGATAAGTTAAGGCGCGGTCGAGATCTTGCGTCGGAAGTACACCCGAAAATGCATCATTCAATCGGACTGCACTAGCATCAAATTCGATGGCGTAAAATCGTTCGAGATCTTTTAAGACTAAGTTTATTGGAATCTTTTGGAATACGCGCTCTTGTCTTTGCCAATCTGGCTTGGTTTCCCTAAAAGCACTAACAAGCGATAAGCTATTTTTGTTTACAAATACCATCTCCATCGCTCCTAAGATTTTTGCTTCCGATCCAACACTTACTTTCACCTTTCCTTCGAAGCATTGCACCCGCATCCAAGCGCCCATTTCCCAAACGTCAAATTGAGTTCCAAGCACCGCAATCGTTCCACCTTCGGTGTGAATGAACATCGGAAGACCTTTCGTCACGTCAAAAAAGGCTTGTCCTTGTAGTTGAATCGTTCTTTCCTTTTTCCAATCTTCCGTTTTAAAAGCTAAAGCAGATCCGGGGCTCAATGCTACTTTTGTTCCTTCCGCAAATATCTTCGTCGCAACGGCGGCGGGTGGTGTAATTAATTTTTCGGGTTGTTGTTGTAAATAATAAAACGCGCCAATCGCAAAAGCCAGCAGCAGCAGCAAGCCAATTATCCATTTAAAAATAGGTAATTGGGGTGGCATTTTCTTTTCGACGCTTGGCGTCGTAGCTATCTTAAGTTCAAAATCCGTCCACATGGTTTCAACGGGTTCAACCGCAAGCTCGAATTGCTTTTGTTGTTCCAATACTTGCGCCAAGCGATCTAGATCTACCTCCTGCTCTAGTGCTCGCAATTCATCGGGTAGAATCGTTCCAGCTAACCATTTTGACAATAAAATATTTTCTTCTTGCTGCATAAGTAAGCTAATTTGTATTAGTACTATTATAACGAAGTAATGCCTTCCTACCCTACCGAGCAGGATACTTTTCTTCATCAATTAACTATTTGCTTCCCCAATCCTGAATTTGCACGGCTAAATGCTTCAACGCTTTTGTCATTCTTTTCTCTACAGCCTTAATACTCAATCCTAGGCTCGTCGCAATGTCTTGGTAACTCATTTCATTAAAACGGTGCAAAAGAAATACTTCCTTGGAGGCGGGAGTCATGCTATCAATAGCTGCTTCTAAATGAGCTTGAAACTCCTTCATTTCAAATTGATACTGACCATCTTCTAGGCTTACTGTTTTGGGCAAACGAGGCTGTAATTTGATGCGACTTTGTGATTGGCGATACGCATCAATCAATAAATTATTCGCCGCAGTAAATAAAAAAGACTTCGATTGCTCCGGCAATACTTTCGCACAGTTTTTCCATAACCGGAGGAAAGTTTCTTGTACTAAATCTGCTGTTTTACTCCGTTCCATCCCCTTACTTTGCAAAAAACGTTGCAACGGTTCGTTCCACCGAAAGTAGATTTTTTTAAAAACGTTTTGATTACAAACACTCACCGAATTCTATTTTTAAGTTTATGACAATGCTTAAAACGACTTCAATACTAGGAGCCCATCGTTCAAATGGCTTTACGCCAAAAAATTACAGCTACAATTTTAGTAAGATCTTCAACATTTACAATAATACACAAAGAATTTCAGTCCACAAATAGCTAGTACACTTATCGTAAGATTCAACAAACACTTACGCTTTTACATAAAGTATAATAAATCATCGCTTAGCTATAATTTGAGGCTGTTCCTTGGCACTGGATATTTCAATTTCACTTATATTAGCTACGAGTTCCCTTGATAATTTTTTGTACGGTTTTCAACCGTCTAATCCTTCACCAATCCAAAAAAATCATCTTTTTTCACCGCGATGGTAGGGTTTTATCCTCGGCAACCGTTACACCTTTGAAGACTCATTTTTCCACCCATAAAAAATAGAAAATGAAGCAGTACTTATTATACTTATCGATATTCCTATTATGCCCTAGTTTGACCTTCTCACAAGGACAATGGAAAACACTTAAGACGGGCGCTGGAGGCTGGATTACTGGCATGCACCTCAATGCAACGGGCGATCCAATCTTCGCGCGTTCGGACGTAGGAAGCGCCTACCGTTGGGATGCGAGCACTCAAGGCTGGACCAATATTGTTACTTCCGCCAATCTTCCCACTGCGGAAATTGACTGGCAAAAATTTACGGGCGTTCTCAGCCTAGTTTCTGCCGATGCGGATCCTAACCGAGCTTACCTTGCTTACGTAGATGGAATTTTTAGAAGTGATAACCAAGGCGATACTTGGACACGCACCAACCTCCCCAATATGCCAATGCCTTCGAACGATGATGATAGCAAAACCTCCGGAGAAAGACTCGCTGTCGATCCAATCAATGCTAACATTGTTTATTTTGGTTCGATTAATGACGGATTGTGGCGCAGCGAGAATGGCGGAAGTTCTTGGGCAAAGATTAATAGTATTCCCGACGGGACAGCAAATCGGGGGGTAAGAACCATCGTCTTTGACCCAACGGGCGGCAACGCTAATGATCAGACCAATCGCTTGTTTGCAGTTGTCGATGGAGAAGATGTTTATCAATCTAATGACGCCGGAGCAACTTGGGCACCAACGAATTTTAATTTTGCAAATCCTCACTTTTTAGATGCTGAAATTGATGCTACTGGTCGCTTATACGTTTGCGGAGAAACGGGTACGGGAACACCATTCGGCGTGCAAAGACTTTTAAACGGCACTTGGTCGACCGCTTTTAATCAAAATGAAACGATGGGCGAAATTGCCATTGATCCCTTCAACCCAGATCGGATTTTCCTTTTTAGCTACGGCTTTACCGATACCTATCGAAGTCTCAATGCCACGACCAACACGCCCAGTTGGAGTTA
The DNA here is from genome assembly GCA_937951685.1 of uncultured Saprospiraceae bacterium. Classification (GTDB taxonomy): domain Bacteria; phylum Bacteroidota; class Bacteroidia; order Chitinophagales; family Saprospiraceae; genus CALFBG01. Next base: position 6,233 of record CALFBG010000119.1, read on the forward strand.
CCTAACTAATAATTCTGCGGCGAATAACATTCCTTGGATGGAATGGGTCGATATCACTTGGTTTGTTATAGGAGAAGCCACTTTCGATCCGGTGGTTCCCAATCGCGTTTGGATTGCGGATGGTATTGGCGTTTGGAATACTTCCGATTTAGATGATGGAGAAATGACTTGGAACGAAGTTTCTACCGGACAAGAGCATTTGGTCTCCAATGACCTCGTCGTTGCCAACGGAAAAGCCGTTACCGCACATTGGGATCGGCCCATTTTTTATCATGGCGATAATGATGTTTATCCCTCCATTCACCAACCAACCAAACGATTTAATACGGCTTGGGATTTAGCGGTCAGTGCCAGTGATCCAAACTTTGTGGTGGCCGTCATCGAGGATCATCGCTTTTGCTGTTATGATGAAGATTCGCGTAGCTCGGGCTACTCCGAAGATGGTGGACAGACTTGGAGTAAATTTGCCAGTATGCCAGAACCGGGGAATACCAACCTCATTTTTGGAATCATGGCGGTAGCTACGGGAGACAACGACAATATTGTTTGGTTGCCTGCGGGCAATCGGATGCCTTACTATACCACCGACCGTGGCAATACTTGGACGCAAGCGAGTTTGCCTGGTAGCTCCGCGAGTTGTTGCATTGATGCTTATTATTTCAAAAGAAAAATACTCGTAGCGGATCAAGTACTCGCCAATACATTTTACCTTTATGATTGGGGCGATGGTTCTATTTTTACCTCTACGGATGGTGGTGCGAATTGGACAAAAACAACGAATAGTAATCTTACTAGTTTCGCTTACAATGGAAAATTAGTCGCCGTTCCTAATCATGCTGGACACTTACTTTTTGCCAACGGACCAGAACAATCCACCAACCTCATCGAAGGACTTTATCACTCAACAGATGGTGGCGCCAATTGGACAATCCTTCCCAATACCGACAAAGTACTCAACGTCTCCGTAGGAAAAGCAGCACCCGGCGGGAATTATCCAACTATTTTTATCCAAGGAGAAGTCAATGGTGTTTTAGGTTATTTTAGGTCTAATGACCAAGGAACTAGCTGGACGAATTTTGGTACTTACCCGCAGGGCATTTATGATTATGCTACGATCCTTGAGGGCGACATCAACGAATATGGGAATGTCTATGCAGGTTTTGGTGGTAATGGTTTTCTGTACTACGAGCTAGATGCTACTTCCAATACCGTAGCTTGTAATGATGGGAACGCGGATGGCATTTGTGATTTTAGCCCGTACATTCACGTAGATCAATTTGGTTACACCGAAACCGAAGCTAAGGTAGCCGTGATCAGTAATCCGCAGGTTGGATTTAATGCAAGTGAGAGCTATGCCCCTTCGGCGATACTCGAGTTGCGAGATGCGAGTGATGATGGATTGGTCTTCTCGGCAGCACCAACCATTTGGGATGGTGGCAATACGCACGGACAATCGGGAGATAAAGGATGGTGGTTTGATTTTTCTAGTGTGAATACAGTTGGCGAATATTTTATTTACGATCCTGTTACGGAGCAGCGTTCCCCTAATTTTGAAATTAAAGATGAAGTCTTCGAAACTGTTTTACAAGCGGCGACTAAAATGTTCTACTATAACCGGTGTAACATTGCCAAAACGGCACCTTACGCAGCAAGCAATTGGACCGACGCAATGTCGTTTGACAATCCTTTGCAAGATGGCAATTGTCGTTACGTCAATGATCAAAATAATGCTAGTTTAGAAAAGGATTTACGCGGGGGATGGTTCGATGCGGGGGATTATAATAAATATGTAACCTTTACCCATTCTACCATTCACAATTTGCTTTGGGCTTACCAAGAAAACCCTGATGTTTTTGGAGACGATTGGAATATTCCGGAAAGCGGCAACGGGATTCCTGATATTCTCGATGAAATAAAATGGGAGTTAGATTGGTTATTAAAAATGACAAATCCGGATGGTTCCGCCCACATTAAAATGGGCAGTATTAGCTACAGTGAAAACGTATCTTCTCCACCAAGTGCCAATACAGATCCTCGGTATTACGGGCCGACTTGTACTTCGGCTTCCATTTCGAATGCTAGTGTATTTGCACACGCGGCAAAAGTTTTTGAGGAATTTGCTAGCATGAGTGCTTATAGCAATACTTTAAAAACCAATGCTACCAATTGTTGGAATTACGTTTTGCCTGCTTTAAATAATAACAGCTTAGAAACCGATTGTGACGATGGCACCATCAAAGCAGGAGATGCCGATTGGACAGTAGCGCAGCAGAAAGAATTTGCCGTAGGCGCTGCGGTTTATTTAATGCAACTCCTTGGTGACAATAGTTATAACCAATACGTAATGAGTCATCTCAATGATACCGAAGCGATTGACAATGGCTATTGGGGAGCGGGGAAAGTAGTAACGCACGACGCGCTACTGTTGTACACGACGCTCAGCAATGCCGATGCAACGATCTCAAATCAAATTAAAAGTTCTTTTGGTACGATGGCGAATAACAACTGGGAGAATTTCTTTGGCAGCAATGCACTTGACCTTTATCGCTCGTATATGCCTGATTATAGTTACCACTGGGGCAGTAATATTTCTAAAGCAAGGTATGGTATTTTGAATTTACAATTGGTCAACTACAATATCAATCCTGCGTCGGCAGCAGATTACGAAGCCAAAGTTGCAGACCAAACGCATTATTTCCACGGTGTCAATCCGATGGGCTTGGTTTACCTTTCTAATCTTTATGATATTGGTGGCGATCGTTGTGTCAATGAAATTTACCATGGTTGGTTTGCGGATGGCACCGACTATGATCATGCACTTACTTCTCTTTATGGACCTGCACCAGGTTTTTTATCGGGTGGCGCAAATAAGAATTTCACCGTCTCTACTTTAAGTCCTCCTTACGGTCAACCGATTCAAAAAAGTTATTTAGATTTCAATGATGACTTTCCTAATAACTCTTGGGAAATTTCAGAACCTGCCATTTATTATCAAGCGGCATACATTCGTTTGTTAGCTTCGCAAGTAAAAGCGCTTGCTACTACAGTGTTGCCCGTAGAACTGACTTACTTCAAGGTCAAGGTAACGCCAGAGAAACAAGTGCGGCTTCGTTGGAAATCTGCGAGTGAGATCAATAATGATTATTACGAAATTCAGCGGAGCAAGGATCGTCAGCAGTTTGAGTCGATTGGCGTGGTGGATGGTTTGGGAAATTCAAGTATCGGTGCGGAATACACTGCAATTGATACAACACCTTACCAGGGCCTGTCCTACTATCGCATTAAGCAAGTACATTTTGATGGAAGCTATACTTATTTTCCAATTCGTGCGGTCTCGATTGATGATCCTTCTTTGCAGGTAAGTCTACAACCGAATCCAGCGAGACAAGTAACGCAAGTGAATATTGCCTCTAGCGTTCGCGATCAATCACAGTTACAAATTATTACTGCAAATGGAAAAGAAGTTTTCCGAATGAATCAATTAACTATTAGCAAAGGAAAAAATCAAATTACCCTCAACTTGGCGGAGCTCACTCCGGGAATTTATTTTATAAAAATCAATTACCTTACAAGTGGCCAGTACACCCTTAATAAACTGGTGGTGAGATAATTTGGTTGTTTTTTGTTTGAGCTACTATGTAGATTATTTTGATGCCACTAAAACGAGCGTTATCATTTCTCCTTACCCTAGGAATTGATTCCACGGTGTCAATTTAGGTAGCAGTCATTTGAAAGTCTACTTCAAAAGAATGAGCCTTTGGAAAAGTTATTTACTTTTTTGAGGGCTTTTCTTTTTGCTAATCACGACGTCGTCAATCCATAATTTTCGCGTACCGCCGCCACGTTGGTAATCTACCCAACCCAGGGATAGCTTTTCTACGATAGGGAAAAGCCACTGCCCTTGCGTGCCATTTTCAACGCAACCTTCTCCCCTCCCGTTAATCGTAAGCGCTTCAATTAACTCCCCATCGAGCCACAATTTCATTTGATTTTGAGCACCATTAAACTCCCATTCTAATGCGAACCATTTACCTTCCGGAATCGGTATTGCTGCGTGTTGCCAGCAATCTGATTTAACCCCTTGGGTATCGTAATTGGCCATGAGTTGCTTGTGGTGTTGACCACCGTAGCGTACTTCCGCACTGAAATCTTGTCCAGCGACTTTCCCCGAACTCTGAATCATCGTCCAATGGATGCCATCGGGAGAAGCAGATTCGAGATACATATTTAATTTACCAAAATAATGATTTCCCGACAAGGGAAAAACTGTTTCTAATTCCAAAAATGCCCGATTTACATATCCTTCTCCCGAGATCAACTGCACTGCTTGTCGACCAGAAAAAGCTTTCGTCTCATCAATGCGAACGGTTCCCTTTCCGGCAGTAGTCCAAGGTCCTTGCGTTACTATTCCGAGCGGATAGGTTTCAAAATCATCTTGAAATAAAATCACTGCTTCTTTTTGGCAAGCTACCCCGAAGCAAAGACTAAGCAATAACGTGCAACGAAACAAAGTATAAACCATGGTGTAAATTTAAAGTATAGAGAATTAGTAAAAGCAGATGTAAATTCATCCGTAATTTCATCTGTCTTGGTACTTCCATATGATAAAAATTTCAGCATCGAATCCGGTACCGTGCAAATTTAAAGTTCTTCCGAACTAAGTACACTAGACTTTATTCGAAAAGAGAATCTAAAACTATAACTAACTGATTATCAATACTCATTTTTCTATAAAAAGAACTTTCGAATAAAGTCAACTGTAATTTAAGTTTATTGATGTATTGAGTTTTGGATTTTATTCTAATCGAAGAATGCCCGGAGTTTGATAGTCTTAGCTATCATAACAAGGACAAGACGAAGCGTAGGATAAAAAGACCTGTTCAAAATGTTAAGTTATTTAGATTACAGTGTACTGAGTTGCTTTGCCGCCGCAAAGTTGAGTAAAACAACCCAAGCGAGCACGCAGAGTAGGCTTAGTTTTTGTAAAGCCGCCAAGTAAGATAAACCCTGTTCGGTGTAATAAATATAGTTATTCATACCGAGCAAAACAAGACAAAGTATTCCTGTGATTTGCCAAGTCCTGCGACGACTTTGCGCAATCACTTTAAGTATACCAATCACGGCAAAAAGTCCAAACACACTCGATAAAATCGTCATAAGATCGTGCCATTCGGTGACCACCAACGCGGCAAAAAACATGGCGATGGTTCCTGAAAAACGAATGATTTTTTTCCAAAGTTTACGCTTTGAAAAGGCAGCAGAAAAAATAAAAAAGAAAAGACTTAGACTGAGGCAGAGTAACCAAGTAGCCGCAATGGCATAAGATCTCGCCGGATTGGGAGCGCCGTTAATAGCTTGGGAGTTGAATAGATTACACCAATAATTATGTTGCCAATCAAAACCTATCGTGTGCGCATCCAGTGGTGAACCTCCGGGATAACGTGCTGCTGAAAAACAGAAAACCACCAGGAAAAGCAATATGCCAATCGTTGGAGTATAAAGTCCTATTTTTTTAAGGCGCGCTTGCAAATTTTTAGAATTGTTCGACACAATATTAATCCTAGCGAGGAACCGTATTTACTTTTTCTTTAGGTACATGGTTTTGAGTACCATTTGACTTTTACCGACGCGACATTCGATTTCTTGATCGTTGGAAGTTAGGCGAATATTTTTGAAAACGGTACCTCTTTTTAGATTTGTAGAAGTTCCTTTTACTTTTAAATCTCTCGTCAACTGTACGGAGTCTCCTTCACTGAGCACATTTCCGTTGCTATCTTTTACTATTATATCATCCATGTGTAAGTATCATTTTTAGAATACAAACTTACACCAATTCTTAAGATTATTAGAACGAAGCGGATTTAAAATAATCTATCCAACAAAAACGAGGGGAATGCCCTGTACCAAAAGCCTTCCCCTCCACTAATTGACTGTAATTTATGATAAACAAACACTCTTAAATATTGCTTGCGAGAATCAGTAGCAAGGCAAACTGATATCACCTTGTTATTTACTTTCTGCCCTAATTTAGACAAAGAGAAATACCGGTTCTATTTAGCGAACCACTGGCTAATTTGAGCAAGAGCAGAAAACGTATTTGACATTTTGAGTGAAAAATAAAGGCAGCGGAAACTCAACTTTTAAAAGCGATTTGAGTCGCAATGATCAACGTACAAGCAAAACGGTGAAACGCAATGCGAATCCTCTCCGTGGAATATTCCTCCTTCGAAGATCGTACTTTCCTTTTAGCGGTAAGCTTAATTTTTCATGCACCAAAATAAATATACCAGTTCTAAATCATTACTACTGCTAACCAACTACACGGCTCACAAAGTGGTGAGACTGGTTCATGAAGTAGGGAGGGAATTTATATTTGAATTGAACTAAATAGACTCCAAATAAACATAAAGTTTTGACGTACTGCTAATGGATAAGCTCAATTAGTGTGACAGGATAATTTTAAAAAGGAAGAAAATTTACGCTTTAAGTTAAGTACTAAGACAAATTAAATCACTTATCTTAATTTTGGTGTTTTTCAACGATTGCTAAGAAGGCTGGATCCGTTCGAAAGGCCGACCAATCTACATCTTCGAGGACGTATTCTGCGGTAACTTCATCATGTTGCAAGGCCGTTGCTAACTCAATCAGCGCCTTTTCCTTCAAGCCTCGAATGGCGTAAAAACAAGCAAGATTGTACACCCTTCCGCTCAATTCTTTTACGCGCAAAATGTGTTTCTCACATTCAAAAAAGGAATTGACTTGATCAACTCCCGTTTGATACTTTGCCTGTTCTCGGTACGCCACACTGTAGTCGTCGTGCAGATTGGGGTTCTGGTCGTTCAGTTCCAATTCCAGCGCGAAGTTGGCAAGTGCTTTTTGAACCAATTCCAAGGCAAGTTCGCCCGTTTCCTGTTGGGCTAAACCTAAGAAAGAGCTTCCTAAAATATGGTAGCGCATCTCTTGTTCCTCCTTCCATTCTGGCGCCTCCTGAACAATCGCAATTGCCTTTTCGAAATACGCTTTTTGCTTGGCACCACTGGTCAAAAAGGCAGCTTCTAAGTAACTATTTGCTCGGTATGGAATAACGATGGCAGGTTCCGTCGTTAATTTTTCTGCTTGATCTAAATACTGTAAAATCCTTTGGAGTTGAACGTCAATATCCTCCTTATCGTGCCGCATTCCCTTTTGTAAAGCCGTGCAAAGATTGAGGAGGTAATCTATATTTTCAGGATTCACCTTATTCGCGCTGAGAAAAAGTGCTTGACTTTTCTTTAAAAGCGACAAGTGATTTTCTCGTTTTTGGTACTCGATCAAATCTAAATAGCACGCCCCCAAGTTATTGATTGCACTTTCGTACTGCGCATCTATCGCCATCGCTTTTTCGTAATAAAAAATCGCTTGCTGAATCAAATCAAGTTTTGCCTCTTGGTCGGCAAGCCTTGCTAAATGATCCAAGGCAATTCCCCAATTACAATAGGATACCACATCCTGATCATCAACCTGAGTCGCTTGCTGGCAGCAATCGATCGCTTTTTTGAGTGAAGCTGCTTGCGCGGTAGCTTCCTGATGATCTCCTAAACTAATGTAAGCGAATCCCATTTCACAAAGCGCTTTGTTGGAATCAGGATTAAGCGACAAACTGATTTCCAATTGTTCAATGCTTTGCAACCAAAGCTCAATGGCGCGCTCGCCCGTTTCTTCTTTTGCTTTTTCCGATAAGGCAGTTGCCGCACCAAAGTATAAGTCTGACAATTGATTTTTAAGGTCCAAGTCATCCGACTGGCTAATGAGTTCGCGGTAAGCGGCCAAACCTTCAAAGTCTTTTTGGATAATTTTATTGATAATTTCTTTCTTCCGCTGATCCGAAATAATTTCTTTCCCAATTTTTTTGGTCGGAATAACCTTCCCTTCCTCAAACTGCTCCACCGCAACTCTAATTTGCTTTTTGGTAATCGTTAAGCGCTCTTTGACCGAAGTGTATTCTTTCTTTTCGTAATTTTCTACAATATTATCTACCGCATTCTCCAAGAAACTAAATGGTTTGTCCAATATCAGCGGTTGCCCCAATCCCAAAGCGGTGTTCAAGGAAAGCATGAAAGTATCCGAGTCGTAGCCTTTAATAATCGAGGCATTCCGATTCGCTTTATTTAGTAATTCTTGACAAACTTTTTCTTCCGGCAGGTAATCTTTGTAGCACACCCAAAACATTCCGTTATCAAACCGACCTAAATCGACGAGGTGATTAAGAATACGATCTATGCCACTGTAGCCAATAATAATCCAAGGACGTTCGCTCGCTATTTTATTTAAGATCGACGGCACCATTTGATCCACACTCCGCATTTCTTCATCGGTATTTAATAACCATAAGCCGTGATGCTGACCATGTAGGTAGACAACTGACTTTTCGTGTAAACTAGTCGTGGTCAATGATTTAAGTACGGCTAAATCGTAGGTAGGTGGAAAGTAATTAAAAAGTGCCAAGGCGCGCAACATGAGATTATCAAAATTTACCGTAAGGACATAATCTACGTAACCTGCTGTAATGAGATGAGCAAGGTAAATATGGGTAACGTTGATTTTAGCGCGGTCAATGTATTGTTTGAGCAATCTATTTCTTTCGGTGGGCAACAAGCATTCCATGAGTTTGGCGTACTCTCGCTCTTCTGGCGCTAATTTTTTAATCTTTGGATTGTGTGGATACTTTTGCAGAATATCTTTAACGATGGCTCCAGCTAAGGGAATACCTCCCGTGGCAGAAGCCCCCGCACCTAAAAAGATAATTGGTTTAGGTAAATTATTCTCTTTGGCAGAACGGATGAGATAGGCAAGTTCTTCGAGGGTAGATTCTTTCATTTTCAAAAATTGAGCTACACGAACTTGTCTTAGGCTTATTGGCAGTAGCAAGATAAACTTCCAACAAGTTCGTCATTAGTATTTTGCGGAATGAAGTTACGAACAACTTCAAGGATAAAGCTAGCAAAATCAATACAATCTACCAAACGAGTTGTTTGGTAATCGGTAAATGCTCAATGGCTAAAAAATTAATTATTTCGAGGACTCTGATTCACGAGTACTTTTACATCAGTAATCCAGTTTTTAAAATTATGGACTAATTCTTCATCCAAATTAGCTTTATAAACTAATTTGATGACAATTTGATCCTTAGTCGTTTCGATCAAATACAATCTCCCCTTCCGGGCAATTTTAGACTCCAATTCATAATACTGTGCTTTGTGTTGATCGATCTTGACATTCTCTTGAAAGACCCATGCTCCAACACCTTTATCCATTTTGGTAACGTCTCGCTTATTATTTTGCATGACCTTCGTTTCTGAGTTTTGTTGGCTAGGTACCGTTGTACGCTCCGCATAGTTTAGGCGCGCCAAACTCAAGGTGCCTACATCTTTGCCTGCTTTGTCTTTCAACAGGACAATCATACTTTCGTTAAAGGTTTCGGGATCGAATATATTCATCTTTTCAAAGGCAAAACCCTCAATGTGCATAGAAATGCCTTCGTAAGAAATTTCTTGTGCATTCCCCTTGGGTAGCAAAATACCGAAACAGCATATCGCAGTAAACAAACTTGAGAGCAAAGAAACTGGACGTGGTAAAATTTGGGTTGAACTCATTTTAAATTTTCATTTTGATGGTTCTTCCGGGGGACGAAGTGATTTAGGTTACAATATAGCTACACCACATTTAGTACCAAAAAATTTCTGTGCTGCTTTTTTTTTGTAAAAAAGAACAAGACAAGATGCCAACCCATACCCTATTGCAAGCTAAACTATTTTTTGAAAAATGTTAGTTTCGGGAAAACTACTTGAGAATCGGGGGCTTATGCTTGGTGAATAGATTTTATGTGTTTTGCCCATTTTTTGGGCGCAGCGATTGAAGTAAGGTTTATATTTTTATCAAAAAAAACCACATTTTTGTTTTTTCTGTAAAAAATAGTTTGAAATCTTTTCAAGATCAAAAGAAAAAAAATCAGAACTTGGTCGAAATTTTGCTGGAAAGGAGCTACAACAAAAGGACTGCGTTAGAGCAAGCATTAACGCTGATTTTAAGCCGTTTGACTAAAATTTGACGTCATTAATCCGAAAGAATTGACAAGGAGCGTTCGTATCAATACTTTTGTTTTAAATAAAAAGGCTAGTATCCTTATTCGCATTATAAATATAGCATTATAAATACTATCTTATTACCTTATTCATCAAAACATCAAGTATGGAACCACACAAATTAGAAAGATTAGAAGAAATTATTAACAATGGCTACGAATTCAATACCTTCGATTACTTAAGCAAAGGCTATAATATTTTTCGCCAAAACATGGGCGGATTTGTTGGTTTTGTACTCGTAATGATGGCCGTTAATTTCGTTGCTGGTTTAATTCCCATCTTAGGAGATCTTGCTTTTACCTTCGTGCTTTCTCCGGTGCTCGCCGTTGGGCCTTACATTGTAGCCCACAAAATTCACAAAAGAGATACGCACGAATTTGCTGATTTTTTTAAAGGAACAGATTATCTAAAAGAGCTAGTCATTCTTACGGCGGTTACAATGTTCATAAGTCTTTTCTTCGGTATTCCCTTTGCTGGTGTGTTCTATGATTATTACTTAGGGGACCCAATGGATATTTTACAAAGCAATTTTTCCCCTTTCGCTTTTTTGGTCTTCATTCCTTTGATCTACTTGATCGTTTCTTGGAGTTGGAGTAGCCTCTTTATCGTTTTTTACAACATGAAGTTTTGGGACGCGATGGAAATGAGTAGAAAGATTATTATGAAAAATTGGTTGCAGTACTTCTTTTTCTTGATTGTCTTAGCCTTTACGGCAATGTCGGGAGCTATCCTAATTTTTGTAGGGCTGCTATTTACTATACCAATCGTGTTTTGTGCACAGTATGTCGCTTTTGCAGAAATTACGCAACTCTTGAATGACGACGAAGATGATATTGAACGACACTTAATCGTATAAGCACTTCGGTTTTAAATAAAAAAAGTCATCCCGAGTTTCCGACGTGGAAGCTCGGGATTAACTTTTCATTTATTCATACATTTCAATTTTCTACTTGCTATTTTAACCCAGACGAAAAGTCTTAGATTTTGAGTAGCTTCAAGCCTTTGAGCAACGAAGAAACGCTTTCAAAAAACTACAAGCTAATCAGTGATTTAATTCCGTGAACTACTTATCATCAATTTACCTTCTCCAATCCTACCCTGCTGATTCCGCAATTCAAAAAAGTAAGTTCCCGGCGCTAATCCTTTGGGCTGAATGTCAAAGCGCGACTGACTGCTCTGTTGTTGATAAAGCTGCTTACCCAAAATATCATACAATACGAATTGAAAGTCATTCCCTACCGCACCTTCAATTACCACCGTTGCAGAATGTGTAAATGGGTTAGGAAAAATGGTCAGTGCAACTTCTGGTGTTGTCAAACTGGTCGTCGAGGTAAAAAATTCAAAGACTGTTTCTTCCCAAATCGTATGGACTGTTTCATTTGTAATAATCGGATCATTAAAGTCAAAATAAATCGCCGCTTGATTCTCGATGCGTGTTCCCGCTGCCAAGTTTTCTTTCGGTGCAATTTTGAATTTCACGTAGCCTTGAGACAAGGCCAAGTTGGTGGTACTATCCGGTAATAAAATATTCTCAAAGCGAAAACGCAATTCCTGATCCGGCTGAATACGATACTCATAAGCGTGGCTACTCGCAATCATCTCAAAAGTACTCAAGTCCAGCTCCTCAGAAAGTACATCGACTAATTCCACCGTAAAAGCGGTGTCTGTTCCGGTATTCTGAAATTCGATTACGTATTCAATCGGTACACCGCGCTCTATATAATGCTCCTCCGTAAAACCTTCGGGGAAGGCCAACTTCTGATTCGGATCGTAAGCACCAATGAGTGGTCGACACGAGACGTCCGTAGCGTAGCCCAAATCATTTAAACTAAAGGCATTCAAAAAGCCCAGACTAAATGCTATCGTGGTATCCGCCGCACAGCCTTCGATCGCGTAGCCCGGAAAAGGATTAAAAGGCGCCCCCGCCACTTGTTCTGCTCGCAACCAAAACGTCGCGCCGTTGCCTTGAATATTGACAACTTCTTCCATCCCACTGTTCAATTGAAAATTATCCGTCGCATTCAAAATCGCATCCTCAATCACGATGTAAGTATTCGGAGACAACATATCTCCTAGCCCAATATTTTTAATCCTAAAATTCAATTCGCCATCGACACATTCTCCGTCCACGGTAATCAGCGGACCATCCCAAGCGAGATCACTCAAAGCGGGAATCGTATCAGGAAAAATATGGGCATCTACACAAACCGTTTCGCCCAAGCTCGTCGTCTGACAATTGGGAATCACCACCACCGAAAAAGAACCCTCCTCGTTGACGGCTAAATCGCCTAGTTCAAAAGTATAAAGCGTACCATCCACCGTCGTCCAAGGATTCGTGCTAGTCACAATATCCAAGCGAGGATCAAAAAGTACTTCTACGTAGGCATCTGTTGCCGTTGCTGTTCCGATATTTTTATAATGAATTGTCAAGGTATTCTCAAAACATCGCCGCAAGGAATTCATCGCTATCTCTACTTGTAAGATCGGACTACTCACTGCCGCTTGCATAGGATAATTTACCGTCACCGTATCAAAACTATTCAAAACGGGGAGCAAGATTGTATCCGTACAAGCTTCCCACAAAGGACTCGGAGGAGTTGCACTCAAGCCATAAGTTCCAGCACTCAACGGAAAATGATAAAGGCCTTGAAGGTCTGCATTCTGTGCAAATTCTTGCTGCGCATTTCCAATCGAAACGTGAATGTTCCCCAAACCTTGTTCGCCAGGGTCAAGAATACAGTTGTTATTCTCATCAAAAAAGGCTTGGCCATTGACTTGCGCTGTTGCGCCACCATTAATTGGGTCGAGTAAGATTTCAAAATCAAATATGGTTTGACAACCATTAATATTCGTTATGGTTACATCGTACAAACCTGCACTCAAATTGGATAACACACTCGTTGTACTCGTCGTTCCATTTGACCACGTATAGCTAAACGGTCCCGCGCCTGCGACGTCCAAAACAATAGCACCATCTCCTGCTCCACTATCAGCAATCAAAGCCGAGGAATACACCGTCTCTTCAAGGAAAATGGCGTCAATTACAATTATACTATCACAGCCGCCACTCGAGATCAATGTATCAATATAGGTTCCTGACGTATCACTCCCCATAATCGTATTGCCAGCACAAAGCGTTAGCGATAAAAATTCAGTAATTGGCGCAGCAGCAACCGTAACAGAATCCGTATCCGAACAACCCGTAAAAGGATTCGTTACCCTTAGATGATACGTTCCTGGAGCTGTAAACGTAGGGGTTAAGGTATTAATCCCACCAGCTAAATTACCGTCCGTTGTAGTCCACAGAATATCAAAATCCCATTCACTTTCATTATAGGCACCAAGCAATTGCCCCGTAAAACCAACACAAGGAACTGGAGCTGTTGACCCCGCATTGACGGAAGGTAAATAATCCTCGACAGATGGAATCAGCGCAGCATCGGTACTGATACAACCCGTAACGGGATCTTGTACACTTACTTGCCAAACCCCAGCTTGCTGTGGCCAAAAACAAGGAGAACCACCAGAAGCGAGACCCGTCGTTAGATTTATCCACTGACGAGGAAAGCTGTCGTCAACATTCACACCGATTTGTAAGGGACTAAAACTACTACAATCGCCACAAGGAATCACTTCTACCGCTGGTGCGCCAACTTGATCTACTTGAACAGGAATTGAAGTCTGACAAGAAAAGTTTTGTGGGTCTTCCACGACGAAATAATAAATCCCCGCTTTGTCCGTCGTCGTATTCAGCTCAGAACTAAGAAAAGTACCATCGTTAGTCGTCCAATAACTAAAACCGTTTCCATTATAGTCTCCAACTAAATCAATCGTTGTACCGTTGGGATTATTACAGTCAATTGTTCCGATACTAAACGCCGTTGCAGAAGGACTCGGTAACACTAGAAAATCTTGCGTAGTATTCAACAAACAAATAGGGGTTGCAATGGTGTAATTGGCGGTGTACGTTCCTGCCGATAAGTTTTCGGTTTTGATCCATCCATTCGAACTGATACTTGGTCCGCTAAAAACACCACCGGGAGGTGTTGCCGTTAACTGTACATACTCATTTGGCAACGCACAAATATCTGGAATGGGATCAATAACTAGCACCGAATCACAAATCCCTTGAGCCGTTGCACCGTAGTAGATAAATGCTAAAAATAGAGCTGTCCATATTCTTTTCATAATTTGTTTTTTTTCGAGTTTTTTAAAAGGCCTTTTGACGTGCAGTTAAAAGAAAGAACCACCCTGTAGGAAATCCTTAAAATGCGCATCCACAAAAAATCTTGGCTGATATTGGCTAATATTGCGTCTCCCGATCAATCAAGTTTTGGTTGAATCAATGTTTACTTGACTGTTTACTTGACGACTTATTTACAAATGTTCAGCTTTTTTGAGGCATTGAAAAGAACAATTTTAGTAAATTGTGAAAACAAAAATCTTTCAAAAATCTATAAATCGCTATTTATCAATTTTTTAAACTAAAAAATAGTGAAAAAAAATAAACTAATCTTACTCCTAAAATCTTTCACAAAAGCGGAAATTAGTGCTTTTAGAAAATATATCCGTTCCGATTACTTTACCCGACGGGAAGATTATCTACATTTATTTGAAGCATTGCTCCTTCAATTGGCTAGTAAAAAAGCGTTAGACAAGCAGCAATTGTTTCAAAAAGCATATCCTAGGGAGACTTTTGACGATCTTAAATTGCGCGCCGCGCTAAGTGATTTGAAAGCACAACTAGAAAAATTTTTAGTGGTCCAACAAGTACTTCAAGATGATACCGAAAACAACATTCGGCTTTTAGAGATTTTTAATGAACGAAAACTGGGCAATGCTTTTCAGCAAAAATTAAAAAAAGTAGAAACGGCCTTAGCCAAAACCTCCAAACAAGATTTAAACTATTTCCAAAAAAAACTACGCACCCAACAACTTAAAGCGACTTTGCTCGCCAGTCAAAAACGAACGGCCGATTTGCCTCTGCAAGAAATTTCAGAACAAATCGACATTAACTTTATGATTGAAAAATTGCGCCATGCTTGTAGTCAATTGACGCATCAATTGGTTTACAAAACCCAATACGATTTTGGTTTGCTCAAAAACGTACTCTTAATTTTGGAAAATGGCCAATTCTTACACATTCCTGCGATTCGGATTCGATATTACTGTTTTCAATTTTTATCTCATCCCGAAGAAAAAGAATTTTTTGATCAGTTTCGAGATTTACTCTTTGCCCACCAAGTACAATTTGAGCGCAAAGAATTAAAGGATTTATACCTACTCGGCATCAACTTTTGTATTCGCCAACTGAATCAAGGCAATACTTTTTATCCGCAAGAACTTTGGAAACTGTATCAGCAAGGATTAGCGGCGGATGTCTTTTTAGAAGATGGTCGCCTCTCCCGTTTCACCTTCAATAACGTAATCGGCATTGGCATCAATCTCAAAGAATTTACTTGGTTAGACCACTTCGTCGAACAATACAAAAATTACCTCGCCGAAGAAGACAAAGATTCAATTATCTACTTTAACCAAGCGCGGGTGATTTATCACGCTAAGAAAGATCACGAAGCCGTCATACAGTTATTACAAAAAGTAAATTTTAAAGATATTGTAGAAAACTTAATGTCTAAAACAATGCTCAGTAAAGTATATTATGAACTAAAAGAGTTTGATTTATTAGATTATCATTTAACGAGTTTTCAACAATACATTCGTAGACATAAATTGGGGAAATACCACACCACCAATTACAACAATATCATTCTACTCCTCCGAAAGTTACTCAATGTCATCGCCTACGACAAAGCACAAAAACAAAAACTGCGCACCGAAATCCTACAAACAGAAGTGCTGACCGAAAGAAAATGGCTTTTAGAACAACTCTAAATCTTATTTTAAAAACGCTAAATCTCATTTCAGAAACGCTAAATCTCATTTTAGAAACTCTAAATCTCATTTTAGAAACCTGACTTTTCAGCAAGTTCTGGCTTGTCAAAGTAGAAGACATCTACGATATTTGTTAAAACGAGTAAAGACAAAGTAAGCTTTCCTGCCGATTACAAAAATTAGTCTACCCTCACTAATCTAGTCAACATCAATGACCTTAGATTTCATCTTTCATATATAGCACCAAGCTCGTTATTGCGCAATCCTTTTGCGTGATAGCAACTTGGGCCAGTAAAATCAAAACCTATGCGTAACAAAAATCTACTACCATTACTATTGCTAAGCTGCTGCTTAATCCTATCCATCGCTTTACAAGCTCAACCAGATTGGGCGCG
>CALFBG010000120.1 GCA_937951685.1 uncultured Saprospiraceae bacterium
TCGTAATCCTAATGGATATACTTGTCACGCCGAACGATTTGGTACATTTTTATGAATAAATGAGGGGAAAACTTAGTGCAAAAACTATTTACAGTTGGTCGCAAGAGATAAGCGTTACATTGAAGTTGTTTATTTTTTCTAAAAGCAGTTGAGAAAGGCTTTGCCTTTACGCAAGTAAGCAGCATTTTTTGTTCAAATCTGCCTCTGTCGGCAAGTAGGTTGAAGCTCTTTTAGGCGTTCGTAGCAGCGCTACGGAGGATGAAAAAGCTGAAAAGTTGGACAAAAAGATTAATTCGTAAACATTTTTGGAGCTTTTAAACAACTTCATTAATCTTGGCGCAAATTAATTATTTAAATATCTCCTAAGAAAATTACAAAAACATGAGAAGCCTCCTAACCCTCTTTTTTGTTATCTCCGTCTTAAGCCTATCCGCACAACTGAGTGAAGCCTGTAAACTTCAATTTGGTACTAACCTAAGCGGACTCGTCGATTATGGTACCGAACTTCCATTCGTAGACTTGATGCACAACGCACGAGAATGGTACACCAAAGACAACGGAAACCCCGCTGATCCTTTCGATTCTGGTCATGCTGGCGACTTGAGCTATCGGCCAGACGGATATCCTACCCACGTTCCACAAACGATTGCTAATGCCGTTTTCGACCAACGCGTAGTTACCATTTGGGCCATTACGGATGGCTGGCCAGTGGGGGAATATACTGTGCTTTGGGAAGGAACGGGAGAACTTAGCTTTTGGGGCGGCTACGAGAATTTGCAACAAACCAATTCGAATCGCCTTACCTTTGATTTTTTAAATCCAATCAATAACGTCCTTGAAATGACGATTGTCACTTCAGACATTAATGACCCCATTCATAATATTAGAGTGTTGATGCCAGGGACGGAAGCGACTTATGAAACGGAACCTTTTTATCCGCTGTGGGTAGAAAAAATGTCCATTTTCCCATCGGTGCGTTTCATGGATTGGGGAACGACGAATAGTTGGGGACAACCCGATAATGGTACTTGGGATGATCCGTCGCTTTTTGCTTGGGAAGATCGGGCGCAGCTGGATCATTATACTTGGGCGACCAACAAAGGCATTCCTTATGAAATGATGATTAAGTTGCTCAACGATTTTGACCTCGATGGTTGGGTTTGTGTGCCGCACCGAGCGAATGATGAATACATACAACGCATGGCAGAATTATTTAGAGATAATCTGGAAACGGAGCGTCACTTGACGGTTGAATATAGCAATGAAATTTGGAACTGGATTTTTGGACAAACGCAGTGGTTAAATAAATACGGCTGTGAATTACAAAATACGCCTTGGCCAGAAGGCGTGGTTCCTTACGTGCAAAATTGTCTGGACATTTGGTCTGGGGTATTTGAAAATGAACTGGATCGACTTACACGTGTTGCGGGGGTACAAGTTTCTTGGCAAGACGTCAGTAATCGAATGGTCAATAATTTAACGGCGGGTAGTTTTGATGCTATTGCGCCAACGTTCTATTTTGGATTAACGGAAGATGGCGATGCGGCGCTCGATAACTTAGGGGCAAATGCAACGGTAACCGACGTTGCTTTTTACGCTCGACAAGGCATGGCGGAAACGAAAAATTGGCTACTCACTCAAAAAAATGAACTGGCGACTCCTTTAGGTGTCCCAATGGTTTTCTACGAAGGCGGACAACATATCACGGCGCACCCATTTGGCGTAGAACCTAGCTACGCTCAAGCATTACTTGATATACAAAGAGACACGGCGATGTATAATATGTACAACGAATGGTTTGATTTTTTGAAAAGCTTACAAGAAGGAGAGGAGCCGTTGCAATTAATGAATTTTTCTTTCGTCGCCGGGCGCAGTGCGAGATACGGGAGTTGGGGGATTTTGGAGACGATGGATCAAGATACTACGACTACAGCTGCACCGAAATACGCTGCGATCTTAGCTGCAATTGAAGGCTGTGAATTAAGCGTTTCGACCGCCGCACCGATTGAGCGGGCAGCAGCATATCAAATTTTTCCTAATCCAACGGATGGTTTCCTCACCATTACCGGAGCATTAACAAAAGCTGAAATAACAATTGTCAATCATCTTGGACAAATTGTCTTAAATCAGCAAGTAGATGGGAATCGTACCAGCTTAAACGTTGGCGCATTAGGAGAAGGAATGTATATGCTTCATCTTTGGAACGGGAAAGAGAAAGTAGTTAAGCCGTTCGTGGTGATACAAAAACAAGATTAAAACAAGCCTTTTTGCGGATCAGGTAGAGGAATAAGAATAGCGTACACCATCTGTAAAGTGTAGTGGCGTACGCTACTCAATGGTTTACAATATCTATTTTCGCTGATAAGTAGATTGCTCAGTTGTACCATCGGGATTGACAAACTCAAAACGATAAGTCCCATTCTCATCCCAATGATAATTAATGACAAAACTTTTTCCGTCGAGCGTATAGGTCAAAGCGTATTGATTGGGTTGAGTATTTTTAAAATCCGTAATTTTTGCACCTTTCAATGGTCGCAGCGCTGGGCGTACCCCTTTCGTTTTTGCTTGTGGCATGATTTCATTTTCTGGTGCGCTTGTCCTTGGATTGAGGCTTACCTTTCCTCGCATACCAGCGATTAAATAAGGATACTCCTTCACTGCGTGATATTGATAAGAACTATCAGGATTAAATCGACCCAAGTATTCGTCCAAAGGTTCCTTTGTCTCTCCGTAAACCGGGAAACCATCTAAAGCGTAAGCGATTGGCTTGCCCGCTCCGACTTGTGTTTGCAGGTGCGTTGGTGGCAAGTGATAATGGTAATCGTCTGCTCTTCCACAATGTCCGCCCCAATGATCAAGTTCTCCAATCGCATTGGCATCTTCTCCACGATTATTCAAAGGATTAAAAATAGGAATGCCATTGGCGGCTATCGCGATTGCTCCTTTCATGAAATTATTTTTGGTAGCAAGCGGATGAGCAGCTAATTGCGGTTGTATCGGAATCGCCCAGCTATTTGCTCCCGTATAGTCATGCGGTATTGGAACTTGTTGTTGCCAATTGCTAATCCCCGTCATCATTTCGTGTGCGGGAATTCCGTCGGATTCAATGTAAAAATATTGCGCATCGTGCCGCGTGTTTACTTTTTCAAAAACACCAAAAACCGCGTTCAAAAAGTCGATTTCATTCGCAGGTACTTTGGTATTCAAAACCGCTGAACGGTAAGCAGAATTTGTCGTTTCACAAGCCACCAACACCAAGATAACTCCTAAAGCGCCATAGACCAATCGAAAACGATTTCCCCGTTTTACAAAACGAAAAATAGCAAATAGTACCCCGAAAAGACCAATGATCAGCAGCCACCTCAGAAAGTCGACCGAGTGAAAATGGGAAAGTTCATTTGTTGTATTTAGGCTTTGTATCCAATTTGATTTACGCGCAATGTACGCTTGGTCTTTTTGGGAAAAACGACTAATATCCACTTCAAGCATAGCATGATTGTGATCCATGAGATAAACAATCCCATCTTGCGCTTTAATAAAACTTGCTTGAAAAGTTCCCGCTTCTTTTGCCAAGGTCCAAGTCTTACTTGGTGCACCATGACCATGTTTGTGCGCGAATAAAGAGAGGGATAACAGTTGCATCAAAAAAATAAGAATAAGCTGTTTCATGTTTGTTTATTTAACAGTGAATCGTACTAATACTTCGTTGTCTAAAACTACGTTGGTAGACCAGATGAATTTTGCGTCCTTACTTTTGTTATCAAAAATATCGGTAAAATTGGTATACGCTCGTTTATTATCTACGCCTATTTCAGCGTTGGAAAACTCCGTTGCGTTAGGCCATTCGTCGTC
>CALFBG010000121.1 GCA_937951685.1 uncultured Saprospiraceae bacterium
ACTTTTTTATCCATGCCCATGGTGACTAAATACTTGGCACTAGTTTGAGCCCGAAAACCATATAGTTTACAAGAAGAACCATCTGTTGCTCCTGTTATTGCAGCCCGATTATTATCTAGATTATCTGCCGTTGTACCTGCATCTGTTAAGAGTGAAGCACTTCCTACCACATCAAATGTACTGATTGGGGTAGTTGTATTGATTCCTGCCCGATTGGCGGTAAAATCTCCGAAAATGAGCGGTGTTCCAGCCCCCGAATTAATGTATAGCTTTTGGCTAAAATTTCCAGCATTTTCTCCTGCTCGCCAGCCGATGAAAACATTCCCATCTCCCTTTACCTGGGCTCCAGCGTGTGCGCCTAGATTGACGTTGTACTTGGAGGCGTAAGCTGTAAAGTCAGAGCCAGCATAGTAGCCCAGTGTGGTGTTTTCAAAACCGCCAACAACATTCACGTTGGCAAAACCGCCAATTACGGTATTATGGTCGCCTTGCTCTTCTCGAAATCCGGCACCTACGCCGAGTAAAGTATTATCTTCTGAGCCGGTGATTAAACTTGCGCCAGCGTTGCGGCCCAATGTTGAATTTTGTGATCCTGGTGTCAATGAATTAGCAGGATAAATGGCATTATTTTGTGCGGTTCCCATTTGGGTAAAGACCATACAAAGTGTTAGTATTAAGCCTAAGGATATCTTTTTCATTTGTAGTGATTTTTTAGAATTTAGAATATTAAGTAAGTGCCAAGAGTGTTTTATCTTAACACTTAGAAGTTGTTTTGAAACGATGTTAGCACAACTTCATGTTGGTCAGAAAAGCCTTTTACTGCTCTACCGATAGATAAAAGATCAGTGCTTGACGCCATCAACCATACTTCCCGTTGTGCATCGATTAGACTAATGTGTACGGCAGCTATGATCGTTGGTACGAAGCATTGTTTGACTGAAAATAAGCGGGTTACTTATCGTAGGAAAGCAAAAACGGAGGACGATGAACAATTCTTATTGCGTACGACTGATTGACAAAACGTAGTTTTATCGCTAGATGTACAAGGTCATCGCTTTGCTAACGCGTAGATACGAGACTCGCTTCATTTCGAAAAATGATGCGCAAAAAAATTGTTTAGTTTAAATTAGACCGATGGTCTTAAGACAGGTAAATAATTGAACAACGTTTGGATAATTATGATCTTATTTCTTAACGTTGTTCGTATGCTTTAAAGTAAATGGAAATCTTACTTCCTACTAAAGATAGGAAAACTGAGAAGAAAAGCCAAAAAAACTACTAATTTTTGTACAAAGAATTTGATTTTGAGTTAACTATCTTGGCTTAGAAGTTGTTAAATACAGGTATTCTTAAATCAATTATCATTAATAATGAGCGGAACACCTAAGCATTTGATCAAATAAGGAAAAGAAAAGAGAGAATTGAACAGAATATCGATTCCTTTTTTGATGTTTTTGTTTTTTTGTTTTTCTTTGCAGAACATTTGTCATGAATTGCGTAAATTAAAAGAAAATGGATCAGAACGACAACCTAAATTACGGACGAAAAGGATACTGTTTAATGTTTGCCTTTATCTTCTTTGTTCTATTTATATCGACAGTAGTAATGCTTTACAATCGCAACTTTCAGTTAGAATTTTAGCATAAAGTATTGCGAATGTTAAAAACAACTTCATTTCTTTGGAGAAAAGCACAGGCTAATTAGGCATTGTTGCTTTTCTCTAATGATTGTTTTGGTACTTAGCTGGAAGTAGACCAGTATCTACCATCACAAATAATTGCGCGGAAGCGTATTTTCCAATTGATCGTTCGATTTCAGACATCCCGTCAAAAAGACTATTAGTTTCGCTATTTCTTCTCCCTTACTTTATTTCTAGCGCCCCTTGATTGTAATTGTTGTAACATAAACCTCCGTGTGATCGGCTTAATTTAAAAATTGGTACACGTATTGTAGTTTTGTTTATGTATGATTAAATTTTTTCAGGAGACCAACGATGCTGAACCGAAGCAAGATATTCTTAAAATGAATAATTTGCAGGGTCGCGTACTACACAAAGTGGTAGTTACGAGTGTTATCTTTGTGTCGCTATTCCTTTGCTTCAATTATTGCATTGATAACTTTGGAGGAATAATCATGGGGCTTAGCAGTGCGCTATTGTTAGCGGTCACTTACGGTTTTATTCGAATGAATCGGTTAGTGCTTGGGCAACACGTGTTATTGACTAGTATTGGTCCGTTGATGCTATTAGCTGTTTTTATTGGAGGGAATGGTTCTTTTGTGATTGTTGGCTTTTTTCCCGTGGTCACTTTGATCTACTTGCTGTATCGCCACGAAAAATATATCTACTTTTATGCACTTTATTTTGCGGTATTAATGCTAGTGAGTGTTGCTTTGATGATTTATAGTCCTGAACCTAAATTATTAAGTAGTGCAGCATGGTATTCCTATCCGGCCTTATTTGTTGCTTTTGTTATACAAATGGCAGCACTTAGTATTTACAGAAGAGAAATATCTACTCAAGAACATTTTCTCGCAGTGGAGCGGAAGAAAATTGAAGCGAATGCTTTATTGATGCAAGCTACACTTGAATCAGGAATTGATGGTATTTTAATCATTGATAAAGCTCAAAACTCAATTTGTGCCAATCAGAAATTCTTGGAAATGTGGCAGCTCGCGGAAGGAATGATTGCGGGGCAACCGTTTAAAAAAGCACTAGACTATTTATTGGTTAAAATTGTAGATTCAAGCGCTTTTGTTGCGCAAGTGGAATTATTAGAAAATCACGCTGCGGTAGCATCATCGGTAGAAATAGAGCTGCACGACGGTCGATTTTTTGAAGTTTATGCGCAAGTCTTGAGCATGGCGGAAGGAGAAGTTTCGGGAAAAGCATTCAACTTTAGAAATATCACCGCTCGGAAAAAAACCGAGCAAAAACTCATAGAAAGTGAATCGCTGTTTAGAAGCCTGTTTGAAGAAATTCCTATAGGAGTCGTCCTCGGTACGCATCACGACGACTGTCTGAGTCAAAGCAATACACAATTTAGGAAAATGCTGGGTTACACCAAAGAGGAGTTGGCGCAGAAAAAAGTAGTAGACATTACAGCCGTGGCGGATCGAGGTGTTCACAAAGAAAAATATCATCAAGTATGGCACGGAGAGCTTGAGCTTTTTGAGATGGAAAAGCGCTATATTCGAAAAGATAAATCTACGGTATGGGGACATACAACCGTTGCCGTGGCGAGAGATGCGGATGGTAAGGTGAAGTATGATATTGCGATGATTCAAGATATTACGCAGAAAAAAGAGGACGATGAGGAAATTAAAAAATTACTAGCAGCGCTAAAGCGGCAGAATGAGGAATTGGAAGAGCAGGTTGCATTACGCACTCAAAGTTTGCAAGATTCCAACGAAGAATTAGTCCGTTCTAATCAGGACCTTGCACAGTTTGCCTATATCGCTTCGCACGATTTACAAGAACCCTTGCGGACGGTCGGTAATTTCGTGCAATTGCTAAATCGTAGAGAGGGAGCGAAAATATCGGAAGAAGGAAAAGAATATCTCGATTTTATCAAAGGAGGCGTGGGACGAATGTCTAAACTCATTAGTAGCTTATTGGAATATTCCAAAGTAGGTCGCAAAGATGTGGCCTTTAGAACCGTAGATGTGAATGAAATGATCGGTGGGAAACTCCAAGATTTAATGCAGCGCATCAAAGAAAGTAATGCAGAAATTTGGGTACACGAATTACCGCAGCAATTATCCTGTGAGCCCAATCAGTTAAGTATTGTATTTTATAATCTTTTGGCAAATGCATTAAAATTTAATAAAAATAAAAAAGCGATCATTATCCTGAGTCATCAAGAACGAGAAACAGACTGGTTGTTTTCTGTGAAGGATAATGGAATTGGAATTGAACCTCAATTTCAAGAAAAAGTATTTGAAATTTTTAAACGACTCAATCGCCGCGAAGAATTTGAAGGAACGGGCATCGGTTTAGCCTTGTGCAAAAGAATTATCAACCGACACGCAGGGACAATCTGGTTTGATTCTAGTTTGAACAAAGGAACTACCTTTTATTTTACCGTAGCGAAAGACCTGAAAGTCGAAAAAGCAACTGCTTTACAAAACTAATCCAAGTACTTCCAAATTGGATAGGCAAAAGATCAACTTCCTACCTTTAGCGGTTTGTCCATTTTCTCAATAACGCAAGGGCAACACGCGCTATATTTTTCAAGTAAATCAAAATAGACAAATGCCCGTTTGGCAACCAAAGTGATAAAATATGGATTTTCTCAAGGAAGACTTCCATTTTTATTTTAGCTTTGCGGAGTTGTTTTATTAATAAAATTATTTTCATGAAAAATATAAACTACTTATTACTGCTTTTTGTCGGTCTTTCTTTGTTGGCTTGTACCGGTGGTAAGCGATTAGCCAAAGCAAAATTGCCTGCATTGCCGATCAAAGGCGTAACGGCTTCGGGCTATACTTACACAAAGTACACAGACCATAAAGGACTTAAGGTCAAAGAGGGGGATGAAGTGGTTTTTCATTTGGTTGTTTTGAAAAATGATTCAACCGTATTGCAATCTACTTACGATAAAAATAGTCCTTTTACGCAAGTGATTCCACCAGTGTCAAAAGTACCTAAACCAGTTCCACCTACTTTTGAAATCATTACGATGCTAACCGTGGGCGATAGTATTCAGGTCAATCAGCGATTGGATTCCATTCCTAATTTGCCGCCGAGCCTTTCCAAGGAAGATGTGTTGAATTTCCGTTTAAAATTATTATCCGTAAGAACTAAAGAAGCGGTTGCACTGGAGCGAGAAGCACTGAAGCAAAAAGAAGGCGTGATTGCAATGGAAACGAAGGAGGTAATTCGGGCTTACCAAGCGGGAGCGTTGAGCGAAAAAGTACAAACGACAGCTTCGGGGTTGAAATATATTTTGCATAAACGGGGAACGGGAAAACCTGCCGTTGCTGGCAAAAAAGTAAAAGCGCATTATTCGGGTTTTTTGTTGGACGGATCGCCGTTTGATAATTCTTTTAAAAGGGGAGAAGCGTTCGAATTTATGTTGGGGCGTGGTCAAGTGATCAAAGGTTGGGACGAAGGAATGGCCTTATTATCAGAAGGTGCACAGGCTACTTTTTTCATTCCGTACCAACTGGCTTATGGCGAAGAGGGAAGACCACCTTCGATTCCTGCGAAGGCCGAACTTGTATTTTACATCGAGTTGGAAAAGGTTGGTTTATAAAGAAAATCAAGCGTGCATTCCGATTAGGGCGAGCATTCTACCCGTCGTTGTTTTTTCTTGACGATAGGAAAAGTAGCGATGATTATCTAAAACGGTAGAAGTTGTAGCTATTTCAATCTGATGTGCGGGCAAACCAGCAGCGAGTAATTGCTGCTGGTTTGCTGTTTTAAGATCTACCAAAAACTTTTGGCGATTGGGCGACCAAGTTTTTAATTCGGCGGAAAACTTTGCTGCAACTTCTTCTCCTACCTCAAAACTTTTTGCGTCGATACAAGTGCCGATGTAGGCGTAGCAATTTTTGGCTTGTGTTTGATATTGAGCTTGCATCCGTGCGAGCGTTTTGGCGACGATCTGTGCGACGGTTCCTCGCCAGCCAGCGTGAATGGCAGCGACGATTTTTTCTTGTGCGTCATAAACCAAAATGGGCGTACAATCCGCAATGGTGACACTTAAAAATACATCAGTTTGTTGTGTGATTAAGGCATCGAAACCTTCATAACTTCCCGCTTTTTTTACATCGATAATTTGATCTTGGTGGACTTGATAGCTATAGGCAAGTTGGGTGGGAGTAATGCCCAATGCCGTAAAGTAACGCTGTCGATTTTCGAGGACATTTGCTTTTTGATCTTGGGTATGTAAACCTAGGTTGAGACTTTGATAAGGCGCAGGACTGATGCCACCGTGCCGAGTACTTTGTGCGGCTACGAGATTTGGGAAGGCTTGGAAAATTGTAGGACGATCGAGTTGGAGCATAGTGATGTTGTAAACGATTAGCATACAAGATTAGCTAAAAATTACAAGACGCGCAACTGCGGGGTATTTATTTATGAAGCTAGTGTTTATCCATTAGCTTCCTTGTGCTACAGTTTGTTTCGTCAAAATTTCGATACGAATATCCTTATTTAGCCCAATCAATCTACGTTTTGCATCAATGAGATATTGTGAGGGTAAAGAACATTTTCTCGTAGGAATATCAGTGCTTACTTCGAGGTGTTTCAACAGAATCGTATCTTTTTGTACGCGATAGGTTCCGGTTGTTTGGCAGCCACAAGTACTAAAGGAGAAACTAGCATCTTTTTTCAAGTTGACTTTCGTTGAAGAGAGATATTTTTTCTTGCCTTGTAGTCTCCACCAAATACCTTCGGTGAGCGAAACGGGGACGTATTTGTATTCGCCGAGTAGGGTGGAGTCGGTTTGGGCGAAGGCTTGCATTGATAAAAATAGTAAGAATAGTAAAGTACTAAAAGAGAAATATTTTTTCATTGCTAAAAGTTGTTTTCCAATAAATTGACCTTTGATGATAAAGGGGGTTAGGAATCATTCCTAGTATATTTATAATAAGATAAAGCGAAACGCTTATTGGTGATATCAGGACAAGTCTTGAGTAAGACGTCTTTTGTAAGTTAGTATATGCCTCGTTTTATAAAAATATAACAATGTTTTTGTAAAACAAAATAAAATAAGAATTTTATCCATTCTTATTTTACTTAAGCGACTTTTTGTGCAAGCTGTTTTAAAATCATATTGAGTAACGCTTCAAAAGGAACGATTTCAATCGAGATGTTTTCACCCATTGAGATTGGATTATCTTTCAAATATTGGATGTGACGCGCGGCAAGCCGTTGTAGTGCCGTCGGATGAAAATTTGCTCTCGGCAATAAACAAAGAATTTTGATAAAGCGTTTTGCACGTTGTGTATTTTGACTTTTTAAATGACGATAGCTGTAGCTGCTAACGGCTTCTACGCGATCAATGAATTTGCCGCGATCTCTAGCGAGGTAAACGAGTAATTCTGCGATTAGTACGGTAATGTTACTGCTTTGTTGATCTGTTTGTGCTTTGAAGGTCTCATTTAAGTATTTACCTAATCTGAAAGGACTGTCTAATTCTAAGCATCCTGCATAGGATAAGAAGCATAAATATGCTTCGATGATTG
>CALFBG010000122.1 GCA_937951685.1 uncultured Saprospiraceae bacterium
GCCACAGCACTCGAAATTGTTCTTCGACCCAAAACGGCTGTTTGGGCGACGAGTTTATTAGGTTTTCTAACCTTACTCAGTGCGGGTAGCTGTATCGGCGGAATGCTCAAAGCTTTTTGGTCCACTAATTTTGAACTGACCAACCTCTTGATTTCCTTGACTTTAATGGGTTTGGCAAGCTTATATTTGGGTCGCTTATTTTTGTGGAATCAATTTGGAAAAGAAATACTCCTCCTCGATCAAGATACTTTTCACCTGAGCTACGACTATGCCCTTTTTCAAGAAAAGCAAGAAATCATTCCATACCGACAACTACAAGCCTTTCTTGGATCCCTAACGGAAGATTCAAACGGTCAACACGCAACGCCAGCAACCGTCTTGGATGAAATCGCGCCCTACGACACGGATCATTTTTTCTGTTTGCAGCTCGACCAACATTATTACCAATCGGTAGTCCAATTATCTACCGGAGAAAACCAAGCCCTCGTCAAATTAGTCAATCAATTTCACCGTTCAACCACTAAATGAGCTCCGACTAATCACAGGCAATTGCAACCAATTGATGAAATTCTAAAACAACTTCATTATATTTGCGGCATGAGTAGAATTTTGTACTATTTATTGCTAAAACCACTCTCCTATCTTCCTTTAGGTGTGCTGTACTATGTCTCTGATTTTCTGTACCTAATCCTCTATCGGCTCGTTGGTTACCGCAAGAAGGTCGTTTTTGAAAATTTACGCAATGCTTATCCGGATAAAACGCCGGCAGAAATTCAAATCCTCGGGAGTAAATTTTACCGTCACTTTTGTGATGTTATCGTAGAAAGCGTTCGTTTCTTTAGTATTCCACGGAAACAGGTAATCGAACGATTCAAATTAGTCAATCCGGAAATCTTAGATCAATTTCACCAAGAAGGTAGAAATATTATGATCACCGCAGGACATTACAATAATTGGGAACTAGCCGTGATTGCTTTCGATACCCAATCTCAGTATAATGGCGTTACCATTTACGCTCCTTTAGCGAATAAATTTTTAGATCAGAAACTCAAAGCGTCTAGAAGTCAGTTTGGTCTCCGCATGATTAGCAAAAAGGAATCGCGCAATTTTTTCCAAAATGAATTTCCCGATGGTGAAAATAGTGCGCTTTGTGCAGTAATTTTTGGTAGCGATCAATCTCCTTCTTCTAGTAAAAAAGCACATTGGACTAATTTTTTAAATCAAGATACTGCCGTGGCTTTCGGGGCAGAGAAATACGCCAAAATGACCAACTCTCCGGTAATTTTTGCTCATATTGATAAAATAAAAAGAGGATATTACCAAGCTCGGTTTGAAGTAGTCGAAGCAGATCCAGTCAACGCTGCACCAGGATCAATTACCGAAAAACATACGCGATTACTAGAAGAAGAAATAAATGCTGCACCACAATATTGGTTATGGACGCACAAACGCTGGAAACGAAAACGATCTGAAATCGACCAAGCTTAATCGGTTGAAACAGTAAGTAACTCGGTAAAACAAGAATAATATGGAAACTAAAAATAGATGTAGCTGGTGCCTTAAAGATGAGTTGTATCAGAATTATCACGATCAAGAATGGGGCGTGCCGGTACATGATGATACCGTGCTCTTTGAATACTTAAATTTGGAAGGTGCACAAGCTGGATTAAGTTGGTACACCGTGCTCAAAAAAAGAGAAAATTACCGCAAAGTTTTTGCTAATTGGGACGCGCAGAAAATTAGTAAATTTACCCCTGCCAAAATCGAAAAGATTCTTTTGAATAAAGGCATTATTCGCAATAAGCTTAAAGTTAATGCTGTCGTTACCAACGCCGTCGCCTTCCTGCAAGTGCAAAAGGAATTCGGAAGCTTTAATGAATATCTTTGGCAATTCGTCAATCATCAACCCATTATTAATGATTGTCCAAACTTAGCCGCTGTTCCCGCAAAAACGGAACTCTCAGACCTGCTTAGCAAAGACCTGAAAAAAAGAGGGTTCAAGTTTATCGGTTCTACCATTTGCTACGCTTTCATGCAAGCAATCGGTATGGTAGATGACCACGTCAATGATTGTTGGAAAAAGAGCAAACCATAGCCTGATAAATTGTAGCGTACGGACGAGCAACGGGCTACGATGCTTTTCCAGCCGATTCAATATTTTATTTTAAATTACGTTAAAGATAAAATTGTTCGTAGTATTCGTAGTAACGATCCATATTAATCACTTAACATCTTCAACTTCTAATCCTAACCCTCCGATGAGACTATTTTTTCTGACTTGCTGTTTTACTGTTTTACTCTTTAGCTGTGATAACCAACCCGCTTGCTCCCTAGGCGACCCCGTTGCTATTTTTAAACCTGAAATGGAGAAAGTAAAGCAACACCATTTCAAACTAAACACACAAAATAGCCAAGAGTCTGTCGTTTTCGAAAATGGAATTAGTTTAGAGCTTTTCCAAACGGGATGTGAACAGATCAAACAAGAATTTCAATTTCAAATCAAAGGTGACTTTCAAGCAATGCCACCTGAGTTTTGGATTGAAGCCAGCGCAAGTCAATTTCAATACATGAGTAAGGTTTCGGAAAGCTTGATGAGTTTCCAACTTTGGGGACAAAGCATCATGGAAAATGCCGCTAAAATTAAATTAGGGGAACGCTTCGCTTTAGGTCCAGGCTTTTATATTAAAATTGATAAAGTCTCCGCAAAAGAACAAAGTATCTTAAATATTGAATTGTCACAAGGAGCATAAAATAACTTCCCCAATAAAGCTTTCAATCTCTAAAGAATCATTCTGAACGGTAACTTAAGCATCCTCCCTTTTTTATTTACCCGCTCCAGCTCAATAAAACCGAGTTTATTTCATTAACTTACAAAAATACTACACTTTATTTTTGTTTAAACTCAAATCAATAGCTAACTTTAGCCTTATCCGAGCATAAACATTAAAAAACGAACGTGTTATACTATTAACTTATACCCTTTTTGGAGATTTTAATTTAAAATTCCCAAAACTGGTTTATCGCTAGTCTACGTGTACTAGCAGCTATCTTTCTATGAGAAAAATGAATACTGCACTGCTTTTTGCATTGCTCCTCGCTTGGCTATTTGGTGGTTCTTGGTGGTATGCTAATACCTACCGTAGTGTCGAACCCAGTGCTAAAAATGCATTCCAGGTTTCCCTTGATTCTTTACGGTTCTCTGCGGCCAATAACTTCTTTTTTCCTAAGTCTTCTTCTGAGATTTCAGTTCCTCAACTTACCGAAGTTGCCCTTAAACAAATTGCTAGCTATCTACGACAACATCCGACACACTCCTTATCCCTTACAGGAATTTATCAAGCTACAGAAATCAATGATAGTCAATTGGACAACCTCGGACAAGCAAGAGCGGAATCCTTACGAGACGTGCTCATCGACTACGGCGTCAATCCACCACAAATCAATACGCAAGGACTTAGGGTTCATCAGATCATTCTACAAAAGAATCATCTAATCGGTGGCGTATATTTTGATTTCTCAAAAGGAAAAGCAGAACGATCCCTCAACGCTACCACCGCAAATCTTAATGAAAGAAATACGATAAAAATCGAAAAACTGAACTTGTACTTCCCAAAAGATAAGTACAAGTTGAAAATGACGCCTGAGTTGGAAGCTTACTTTGATAAACTCAAGCAATACTTAGCTTACGAAGAAAATGCTCAGATTATCATTACCGGTTTCACCGACAATCAAGGAAAAGCCGCTAATAATTTGCGCCTCTCTAAATACCGTGCAAAGAAAGTAAAATCTTTTATGATGAAATATGGTTTCACCGACGATCAATTAACCGTCGACTTCAAAGGAGAAGCAGATCCAATTGCTTCTAATGATAACGAAGCAGGCAGAGAAAAAAATCGTCGGGTAGAACTACGAATTAAAGAATAGTTGCCGCTTTTTCAGCACGCTTAACCGCACACAACTATTGAAAGACCAAGGTAAATTGAATGGTTTTTAAACTTTGCCTTAGTACTTATACTTATACCCTGAAATTGTGTCAACAGATTAATCCCCGCTGACGCTGAAGCAATACAAAATAATACCTCATGGAACCAGCTACTATCTCTATATTTTTTCTTTTACTCGGCGCAGCGATTCTAAGTGCAATCTTGACTTGGCGCATTCGTGGCAATCAGCTAATTTCCCTCAAAAAAGAACTTGATGCCTTTCGGCTAAAACAATCTGATCTCGAAATTGAAGTATCCAATTCGAAAACGCAAAATATTGCTTTACAAACAACACTGGAAGAAGCTCAAATTCAACAGACCGTCGCAACGGACAAAGTAAATTTGCTCCGATCAAACCTTCAAAACGAAAAAGAAAATCACGAGTTAATCATTGAAGAATTTAACACCTTTAAAGCGAGCGTTAGAAATTCAGAAAAACAAATACACCAACTCCATCAAGAAATACTTCAGCTCAAAAAAGAATTAGCCGAAGCAAAAAAACAAGCTGACAATTGGCAAGAAAAATATAATACTATTCGTAAATCACAAATCACTCAAGCCCCTTCTCCCCCTTCCGAGTCCGCGCCAAATCAAGCTTCTTCTAAAGAACACAATGGAGGACCACATCAGAAAAAATGGGAAAGTAGTTTCAAAAAACTAAGCCAGAAATACGAAGAAGTCGAGAAAGTAAATAGCGCACTGCAAGCACAATTGAATGTTTTTCAAGGCTATAAATCAAAATATGATCATTATTTGCTCACCATGAGCAAAAAGGAAAAAGAACTCAATTCCTTAAAGAAAGAGCTGGATATCAAACAAAACTCTTTCCAAGCTCGACTTGCGGAACAAGAATCGATTAGCCTTCAATATAAAGCCTTGCTCGAAGGAAATGACCGTTTTGAAAATGAACTCAACCAAACCAAAGAGAACTACGGACAGTTACTCAAAGACTACGAAAAACAAATTGCCAGTCTAGAAATCGTCCACCAAGAGCAAAAAAAATTAGAACAAAAATTTGCCTTAAAGCAAAAAGAATTAAATAAAACACAGAAAGAAAATCAAAAACTCTCGGAGCAATTGATCGCTATTTCAAAAAGTGCCTCCCCCAAAGCACCACAGAAATCAGCAGTAACAAAAAATAAAAGATCAGCATTGCTCGCTCGCATTAAGGAACGAACGCAAGAGTTGGATTGGGCTAAGATTGGAAAAGTAACTAAGGAACAACGAGATAATCTCAAGAAATTACGAGGTTTAGGCACTTTCGTAGAACAAAAAATGAATGCAATCGGTATTTATAGCTTTGCGCAAATTGCAAAACTACAACCCACCGAAGAAGAACTACTGAATCAATTATTGGAATTACCCAAGCAGAAAATGCAAAAAGAAGAATGGGTATTACAAAGCCGAAAAATGCTAGGTTTAATTCAACAGGATGAACCCGCTACCATTCTCGCTCGGATCAAACAAAGAGGAAGTGCGCTGGACTTAGCGCGCATTGGAACGGCTACGCTAGAAGCTAAAGATGATTTGCAACGCATCAAGAATATAAGCCCCTTCGAAGAGTCAAAACTTAATGCACTTGGTATTTTCAACTTTCAACAGTTGATCAACCTCCAAGTTGATGATGTAGCTTTTGTCAACGGTGCCATCGAAATCGAAAATGGTCGAATGATGAACGAGGATTGGGTTGCTCAAGCCGAAAGATTACTCCAAAGAAAAGAAAAAGAAAGTCTTCATCGGATCAGAGAACGAACAGTAAGACTAGACTTCGACCGCATTGGAAAATCTCGCCGTGGCTTAAAAGATAATCTCCAAATAATTACTGGAATCAGTGCATTTACCGAACAAAAACTAAATGTAATTGGAATTTTTAGCTTAGCGCAAATTGCTAATCTAACCAAAGAAGATCTACGCGAAATCAGTCAACTCCTCGAACTAAATCAAAGCCAAATCGATAAAGATAATTGGGTCGAACAAGCTAAAGTGCTGCTTTTAGACTAAGCTTTGGCAAACAATGGCTCGAATGACGATCACATCTCGACCAACCTGAAATCCCCGACTAAAGCCCTCCCCTTCATCAAAAAAGAGGGCTTTTCCGTAGCGACGAAGCGCTCAACTATCCCTTTACTCCCCTATTTACTCCCCTGTTCTACACCCCGCTCTACAAGCTGCCCAAAACTTGATTTGGTAGAATCCTCCGTTCGTATTTTAAACAACCCAACCGCTGATGCTTACCATCGCCCTCAATTGCTAGAATTTTAAAGCAGTTCTTATGCTCAAAATGAGCAAAAACTCCCTATATTTGCCCCGATTTTAAAACCTATAAAATACCTCATTGATGAATTTTGATTTAATAGTTATCGGTAGCGGTCCTGGAGGATATGTAGCAGCCATTCGAGCATCGCAATTAGGAATGAACGTAGCAGTGGTAGAGAAAGAATCGCTCGGCGGAATTTGCCTAAACTGGGGATGTATTCCCACGAAAGCCTTATTGAAAAGCGCTCAAGTTTTTGAGTATATCTCTCACGCAGATGATTATGGAATTAGCGTTAAATCAGCAACTGCCAATTTCTCTAAAATGGTAGACCGTAGCCGAGGCGTTGCCGATGGCATGAGCAAAGGCGTTACCTTCTTAATGAAAAAGAATAAAATTACCGTCATCAATGGTCACGGTAGCCTAGTGCGAGGTAAAAAAGTAGAAGTAACCGACGAAAAAGGTGCAAAAAAGACTTACGAAGCTAAAAATATCATTCTCGCTACTGGCGGTCGAGCAAAAACATTGCCCAACCTACCCATCGACAATGAAAAGATCATCGGTTACCGAAAAGCCATGACCCTTCCTAAACAACCTAAAAAGTTGGTCGTCATGGGTGCCGGAGCAATTGGAGTTGAGTTCGCTTATTTTTATAATGCCATTGGCACCGAAGTGACCGTAATCGAATATATGGACCAAGGTCTCCTCCCAAGAGAAGATCCTGACGTTTCTAAAGAATTGACTAAAGTATTTAAAAAATCAGGAATTACGGTTTTAGCAGGTACTTCCGTAGAAGAAGTCATTACGAAGGGAAGAGGTTGCACCGTAAAAATTAAGAATAAGAAATCAGGGAAAGAGGAAGAATTGAAATGCGATATCGTCCTTTCTGCCGTTGGTGTTACGCCTAATACAGAAAACATCGGCTTGGAAGCACTTGGAATCAAAACCGAGCGGGGATTGGTTTTAGTGGATGATTATTACCAAACCAACGTTCCTGGCATCTACGCCATTGGAGATATCGTACCGGGTGCCGCGCTTGCTCACGTAGCTAGTGCCGAAGGAATCATCTGTGTTGAAAAAATTGCAGGTCAAAATCCAGAACCCATTGATTACAATAATATTCCATCTTGTACTTACTGTAGCCCAGAAGTGGCTTCTGTAGGGTACACTGAAGCAGCAGCAAAAGAGGCTGGTTTTGAAATTAAAGTCGGTAAATTCCCATTTTCTGCTTCTGGTAAGGCTAGTGCTGCCGGCGCAAAAGCTGGTTTTGTAAAGGTCATTTTTGATGCCAAATACGGTGAATTTTTAGGCGCACACATGATCGGAGCCAATGTCACAGAAATGATCGCGGAAGTTGTTGCTACCCGAAAATTAGAAACGACTGGGCACGAAATTATCAAAACGATTCACCCACACCCAACAATGAGTGAAGCAGTAATGGAAGCCGCCGCTGCCGCTTATGGAGAGGTAATTCACCTATAAAAAATAAAAGTCCTTTACGGAATTTAACTTCATCACCCAAAGTAATTGTTGCTAATTACTTTGGGTGATTTTTTTGCCTATTGCTAACTATTTATTCCGCTTTCCGCGCAGCTACCGCAGCACGAACCATCCGCCGACTCATCAAATCTACCTTTCGATGTAGTGGATCCGCTATATTTTTCTTTTCGTGTGCCCGTACCTTAATAAATCGACATGGTCGCTCCGCA
Source organism: uncultured Saprospiraceae bacterium (assembly GCA_937951685.1). Taxonomy (GTDB): domain Bacteria; phylum Bacteroidota; class Bacteroidia; order Chitinophagales; family Saprospiraceae; genus CALFBG01. The sequence continues at coordinate 7,947 of CALFBG010000122.1, forward strand.
ATTAACTTCAAAAAAAATTGTACTTCAGCTTGATTCGGAATAGCTTTTCCCTTTTTTGTCTTAAATCCTTGAGCTTGCAAGCTTGCTCCCCGCAAAGGCAACCGCATCACATATTGACTATCCAGGTGAAAAACAATCTCTGCTGCACTAGAATAGTGACTTTGCAAATATTCCAAAGACCGAATGACAGCCATTAATTCCATCTGATTATTCGTCGTATCCTCATGCTGTTCCGCTAATACAATTTCTGCTTCCGCAACAATGATCGCAGCAAAAGCCCCTATTTTTAACGGCGGATGACAACTCCCATCAGTATAAACTTTAATAACCATAGAACTCAACAGTAAATTTCAATTTATTTTAAAAGAATTGCCATAAAATAAAAGAAGAGTAGCACGTGGCTACTCTTCTTTTTTAATGGAGTATGTTTAGTATAATATTCACTTACAAGTGAGTGCACCAATAAGTGAGTGAATTTAAACAATCTCTAATTACTTTAATCTTTCAGCGTCAACTTTAGAAAGAACTCTCCAACACTCGTGAGTTCCTGCTTGTGATTGTGCAACAGCATAATATCTGCCGTTCTTTTCTCTTACCTCGAATTCAGAAGTCTCAAACTTTGCTTTTGTCTTTACGTCGTAAAAGCTTAGATTTTCTTTAGCCATTGTAAAATATTTTAATTTAAAAATGTAAACAAATGTAAGCTTTATTCTTCATTTAAGCCTAAAATATGGCTAAAAGTCCTAAAGTTAAAATGAATTTTTAAAATCCTGATTTTTCACCATTTAAACACAAATAAATGGAATCAAGTTGTTTTAACAGCTATTCCACTGTAAAACAATTCATTACAAATATTTTATTAAAACAATTCATTTTTTTGCTTGTCACAAATCTATCTGTTGGAACAAATATTGATTATATGCAATTGGTAGGAAAATCTACCCAAAGCCCTTATTTTCCTAGGATTTGTCCGTTTTCTAGCACTCCCCCAAGCTAAAAATAGGCAATATCCCACAGCTAGTTAGGTTAATTTTAGCCCTTAATTTGATTTTCTGTGTATCCATAAATTAAATACCCCCCGTATTTAATAACCGTAATCTAAATCATCAAACATGAATTTTTTGTACGCCCCAGTGAGTACAACTCATTGGTATTGCAGTAGAAATAAGCTACTCGTAATACTCTTCTTTTATCTCAGCTTGAATGTACTTCACGCCGAAGGCACCAAACAACTCGACCCTAACAGCACCGACGTAACAATGCTCCTAACCAATACCAGTGGTTATGGCTTATTCGGCGCTTACAATGGTGCCTCCGAAAATCGCTTAAATATTCACATTTCAAATCCTAATGATGAACTAGTATATATTGGTCTGCACGCGCCAGCCTTTTCTGACGGTAGCACCGGAGCGCCCGATTATTACTTTAGAATCGTCGACCCAGCAGGTCAAGTTGTTTATGGCCCAACCCTAATTACAAGTGCTACGGCCAACTTAAACTCTTGGGCAGATGCGACCGCAGGTCCTTTACCAATTAAAGCGGGAGGATATGTGCCTTTTACCTTTAATCCAGCAGGAATGACCGCCGGTGATTACCGAATTGAATTTAGCAATCAACCGGGTACCGCCGTCTCTACCGATCGGATTTACATCAAACATTTCGATATTACCGTTGCTAATAAAGTCAGCAATACAGAAATTTTAGGCCGAATTTGGTCACAAAACTGGGCTTTTAGAACCCCTACCATTAGTGGAACCGATTTTTATGATCGTCCTTTTAATGGAAAACTCTACTCCTACTCCACGGATCGCTTTGTTACCGAAATTGACTTTAATAATTCTGGCTTCAAAGGTTTATCTTTTAACGTAGCGCTCAACTTCACTGGTGTGCAAAATACGGATAACATTGAAGTAGATCGGCGTTCGGTAGAAAATCAGAATAAAACCTACCCACTCTATAAAATTTTCTTGAATAATCCCGAACTGAGTTCCTATCCTTCTGGCGTCATCGGTAATATTGCCAATGATCCAATCGTCAATACTTGCGATGTCAATGATATGTGCATCCAAGTAGAGGTAACTCAATTGGGACAAGTCGAAATTTTACTAGACTTTGATCAAGGTTCTGGCGTTGGAAATTATGATCTTAATACAACCGACGTCTTACTCACCGCAATCGTGATTCCTAAGGAGGGAGAGTCTTCTCCGTATAGTAGATGTATCGCTTGGGATGGAAAAAATGGAGCTGGTGCAAATGTCAACGTCAATAGCAATATTCCTGTTTCTTTAATCTACAGTCAAGGTGTTAATCACTACGCCGTTTACGATGTAGAATACCTAAGTGGTGGTTTGACCGTTAACCAAGTTCGTCCTACTCCACTAGCAGGCTTTACGCAGAAACTTTATTTCGATGATTCTAATATTCCGGATGCAACGGGTGATAGTTCTCCTCAAACTTCCTTTCTGGGTTGTACACCAAAATGCCATACTTGGAGCAATTACGCCTTTGGTAACTTAAATACAATCAATACTTGGTGGTTTTCGTCTCAGGATGTACGTAGTAATGTCAATTTTCCAGCTTGTACACCGCAAGCTAACGACGATACGGCTGTTACGAGCACCGGAGTTTCAGTTGAAATTGATGTCGTCAATAACGACTTTGGAGATTTTCTCGATCCTTCTACGGTCAACGTTCAAACACCACCGCGAAATGGTACCGTCAATGTTAACGTAACCAATGGTCGAATTACTTACACCCCAAATGACGGATTTCATGGTATCGAAACTTTCGAATACGAAATATGCGATGCGAGTATTCCTGCCCTTTGTGAAGACGCCATCGTTACAGTAACGGTCAACGGAATTGAACCTGTAAATGATGATAATAATACTTTAATCAATACCGCTGTCACCGGCAATGTATTAACCAATGATTTGGATTTTGAAGAACATCCAATTACGCTTAATACAACGCCTACGACGCTTCCACGAAATGGAACGGTTGCCTTAACGGCTACGGGAAGTTATACTTATACCCCCAACTCTGGCTTTTTAGGTATTGATGAATTCGAATACGAAATTTGTGATAACTTTAATCCAGCTGCTTGCGAGAAAGCCGTAGTCACGATTGAAGTAACTGGACCACCTGCTTATACCAATAATGGTATCATTGCCAATAGAGACGACAATCGAACAACGGTCAATATCCCAGTTACCGGTAATGTCCGCACCAATGATCATGAGCCTGATGGCGATATAACTACCGTAAACACAAGCCCAATTACTAATCCGACAAATGGTACGGTAGTTTTAAATGCTGACGGAAGCTACGTTTATACACCCAACGAAGGATTCATGGGAAGCGATAGTTTTGAATATGAAATTTGTGACGATGGTGCACCAATTGCTTGTAGCACCGCAAACGTAAAAATTGACGTGGTACCTTTGCCGAATGGTGGCAATGCTTTTCCCTTTGCGGGAGATGATTTTGTCTTAACACTCCACGACCTTGCCGTTTCTGATAATCTATTAGGCAACGATTCTGATCGAGATACGATTCACATTAATCCTATTACTAATCCCGTACACGGAACGGTAACCATTGCTGCCAACGGAGATTATACTTACACACCAGCTACAAATTATGTTGGTCCAGATCAATTTATTTACAGAATTTGTAAAGGACCTCTATGTGTCAATGCCACAGCTTATATCTTAGTATTACCAGAAGATAACGACACACAGCCTTACGATGATGATAATAGTACTTTCGTAGGAATTCCAGTCAGTGGAAATGTTTTGACTAATGATAATGACTTGGAAGGTCACACGATCAGTTTTACGGGTTTTAGAGATCCTAACAATGCGGGGAACTTCCTTAGCAATACGAGCATCACTACCCTAGCAGGTGTTGATCAAGCAGGTAATGCAGTAGCCGATGCAGGAGACTTGACCTTCTTAACGGATGGATCTTATACTTTTACGCCAAGTAATAATTTTATGGGAATGGTAAAAGTTGATTATAAGATTTGTGATAATGGCGTACCACAAGCTTGCAAAACGGCAATGCTCATGATTACCGTAGATGGTCCAAACCCAGTAAACAACACGATCATTGCTAACGATGATGAAAACCTTACGCTTCAAGATCTTCCCGTTAGTGGGAATATGCTAGTGAATGATGATGATCCAGAAGGAAATAATTTAACGGTAAGTACTAGCCCAATTAGTAACCCTAGCAACGGAACCGTGAGTATTACCAATGCGGGTGTCTATACTTATCAACCTAATGCTGGTTTTGTCGGTACCGATCAATTTGATTATGAAGTTTGTGATGATGGAAATGAAAAAGTTTGTGATACCGTAACCGTACTGATTGAAGTACTACCAACTACAGCCATCAATAATACAACCTTTGCCGGAGATGATTTTGGAATGACTGAAATCAATACCAACTACAATGGTAATTTATTGACCAACGATCGAGACCCAGAAAGCAATACCATTACCATCAATCAAACGCTCATTCAAGATCCAGCGCACGGAACAGTAACCATTAGCGCAAATGGTGATTACCTTTACGAGCCTGATAATGGCTATACGGGTACCGATCAATTCATCTACGAAATTTGTGATAATGGTTCCCCCGTAGCTTGCGTAAAAGCAACTGCTTATTTATTAATCGTAGACGAATGCAATACCAAGACCTTATACCTAACCGATCCAGCGAGTTCGACGGTAGCAAACGCTTATTGTACCTACGACAATTGGACTTACTATTACGATCCACTCGACCCAGGAAGAACGATCTTTGCCATTGAGCACTTACCCGGAACACCAGGATCAAACTCCAATGCTTTTGAGGTAGAAGTAACCATTGATGTGACTAGCAACCCGAAAGATAAAGACAATACCAGCGATGGTATTCATATGGCTGAGTCGACAGGTAAAGACGAAGTACTCTTTGCGATGGGAAGACACTGGAATGTTGACTTAACCAGTGGTAATTTAAACGGATGGGTTAATATCAAATTCTTCTATGATACGGACGAATACTTGGCTATTGACGATGCTTCTAAAGCATGGTTAGCAGCTAACAATGGTTCAGGGAAATTAAGCCTGAGTAATTTGATCTGGTTTAAAACGGTAGGACAAACTTACGATCCCAGCACAGATTTGAGTCCAACGACAGTAAATACGGCCATTGAATTAACCGCAGCAGCAACGGGAAGAGAAAATGGAATTTCCTACGTACAGTTTGATCGCGTCAATAGCTTTTCGGGAGGAACCGGTGCCGTTCGAGGTGGGGCAAACCCTGCTTTACCAATTGAGTTGACAGGTTTTCGAGGAAAGGCGGAAGATTGCGCCAATAAATTAACTTGGGAAACTGCGGTCGAAAAAAATAGTCACTATTTTGAAATTGAACGAAGCTATGACAACGGACCGTTTCTTACGCTAGACCGAGTAGAAGCTAGTGGAAATACAAATTACAAAAGCTTTTACCGCTTCGTAGATGAGCGAATCGAAACTGCTACGCAATACTACCGCTTAAAAATGGTAGACTTGGATGGAAGTTTTAGTTTCTCTGACGTCATTGCCATTACCTCAAGCTGCGACGGAGAAGAAAGTACAATTCGATTGTACCCCAATCCAATTGGTACCGAAATCCTAAAAGGAGAATTTTATGCGCCACGAGCTTACGAAAGTGTAGCCATCAAGATAGTAGATATGACAGGAAAAGTATTACGCAAAATTCCAACCAGCGTAGAAGCTGGTGTCAACTTTTTCCAATTGGGTGTGGAAGATTTATCACCGGGTAGCTACATGATTTTCGTTGGAAACGAACACTGGACAGCTACACCTCAAAAGTTAGTTAAGATTGATTACTAAACTAACGGAGCAATAGGATGTAAATAAAAAGCGCAGACCGGAAATCCGATCTGCGCTTTTTATATTTAAACTACTTAAGTTGATTTAATTTTTGTAGTAAGCTTCGTTTGATTTTCCAGCTTGTACATTTTCAATTCGAGCCTTAAATTCGTTCGTCATTTCTAAATTATCCTTCTTCGCATAAATTTCTTTGATGGCACTAAGCGTGTTAATGTCATTTGGATTAAGCGCTTCTGCTTTTTGGAAAGAAGGTAAAGCTTTGTCAAACATTGCGAAAACTTCTGCTTTTTTAGCTTCGTACTTCCGCATTCCAGCTTTAGAATAATCATCTTCTAAGGCTTTCATACCCTTAGCAATATTCGCGGCCTTATTGTAGTACAACGCACCGATACTGTACATCGCGTTAAAAAACTGATCATCTTTTGCTAAAGCTTGCTCGTAGTAACTTAAAGCATTATCAAAATTAGTTTTAGCTTCGGCTTCGTTACCAGCTTCTTCCGCCTTTTGGTATAATTTATCGTACACTTGACCTAAAGTAGCATATAACGCTACATTATCAGGGTCTTTAGCGATGATACCTTTCAATTTATCAACTAAAACTTCCATTTTTTGCGCCTTCAAGTAGTAGTTAATTTCTGCGTAAAGCAAAGATAAATCATCTGGAAAAAGCTCTCTTCCAGTAGTCAACGTAGCAACTGCTTCGTCTTCCTTACCTTCTTCTAGGGCAATTTTAAACATTCCCTCGTATACCGCTGGCTTGTCGTATTTAGCATCGTACAACTTCTTCAAGTGTGGCTTTGCTTCCATTAACTTGTTTGCGTATAAAGCACTTACACCTGTGATATAAAGTTGGTTGTTCATATCATCTTCCAAATCCAAAACGCTTTTCATGTCGTTTTCTTTCAAAACCTTATGGATATCAAGTACCGCACTAAATGCGTCGTGAGATTTTGCAAAATCTTTTTTACCGTAGAGCGCTGCTCCCAAGTTATTCAATTCTGTAATCGTCGCTAACATTCCTTTCAAGGCATCCTTTTTCCGGTATTTCTTTTCAGCCATACCAAGTGCTTTCTCGAAAGCTTCGTGCGCGCCAAAAGCAGCTGTTGGTGCGATTGATTTATACTTTGGATCTTTGACTAACATTTGTGATTCGTAGCGCGCAAATTCATTGTAAATTTCACCTTTAGCGAGCCAAGCCTTTGCGCTTGCTTGCATTTCAGCATCTTGCATGGCCACATCAATTAATTCTTTTGCCGTAAGCAATTTTTCAGAATTATTAGCAGGATCAATATTGAATGATCCCAATGCTCTATTTGCTTTCTTTAAAGCTTTAGAACCTGTAGGTTGTGCATAGCTCAGGTTAACAGCCATAAAAAGAGAGAATAAACCTAATAGTACTTTTTTCATTTTCGTTAATTTTAATTTACCAATGGTTTAAAACAACTTGGGATTTTTTTTCAAGCTGCTCTAAGTTCGATTTTGTATGAGCGTACATTTAAACAGTGAAATATTTTTTTGGACTTAGCCAATGAAATCTATTCAAACACACACTCCGTATGATTATATAAGTTCGGAATTAATAGAAATAAGCTTTACTGCGTTAAGCGTCAACTCGATTTCTTACTATATAGACGTTATCAGGGACGCAAAGGTGTCCTAGCATTATGTTAAAGAATTTACTACAGCTGTTAAGTATTGTTAAAATTTTACCCCAAAGCGATTTAAAACGCCAAAACAGTGATGAGTGATTAAAAGGGCGATGCTTTTCTAACACTTAAGTACACTGTGTACTAAGTAAGGTTCTATTTTGAAGGATTTATTTTTAGGCGAGAACAAGGCAAAAAAATTAAGCACAGCAGGGCTATGGTTCCTTTTTTTAACGCAGTAATCGTCAAAAAGAAGTCTTCAAAATGAAGTATTATTTATTACACCATGTATTTAGCAGCTTGCTACAAATTA
>CALFBG010000123.1 GCA_937951685.1 uncultured Saprospiraceae bacterium
CCTTGAATAAGGTCTTTATTCCGCATTTCGCTCTTTTTACTTACCCCAATCAAAAATTTAATCATCGAAGATATCCGTAAGGATAAAAGCAGTATGATTTTCTACTAGCTCTATTTGATTTATTTTTTTAGAAAAAAAATAACTGAAGCAACGCATCGAATTTTTTTAGTTGCACTATGTCACTTTTTAATGTAAAAATAAATATTTTTATTTTAAATAAAATTTTTATTGATTTGCAAAATACTAATAATTAGAATGTTATGAATGATGTGATATACTGGTTTGAATTTTTCAATCTGAGAAAGATTTTACCATTTAGCACTATGCTTTAGTTGATACTTTATTTCTGTCAAGCTTTTAATCGAATTATGAAATACTTCTCCCGTTTACTTTCTATCGTTTTATATTGTAGTTTTTTCACTACTACCGTATTTAGTCAAGGCGTTACTATTATCGAAATAACACCTCCAGCCGATACTGATCAATGGTCAATTTGTGATGGTGTAGGTGGTTTATTTACGATTAGGACTACTGCATTTTCCACCGGAACTAATGTTTCGCTAGATATAGCCTTACAACCTGGCATGGAGTATGTCCAAGCTGGTCCAAACCCATTGCCAAGTAATTTGGGGACGAGTACCGCTCCTAATTTTACATTACCGGATTATACAGTGGGAGAAGAACGGGTTTTTACATTTAGGATTACGACAAATTGTACAACACTCAATTATCTACTTGGACCACCAAGTCAAGAAGCTAACTTGGTGTTTACCTTAAACACGGATGAAGGGAATAATGTAATTACGACGGCAGATCCACCTTTTCAACCTTTTACTTCTGCTATTAAAATTCCTTTGTTGATTCCTCAACCTATCAACAATATCGTCGGTGTAGTAACGGAAGTGAATGCTCCGCCATTTGAGCGAGAATTTGAAATTGTTCAATCCGGAGTTAATGCGGTATTGAACGAATTTGTGGTTTGTATGGATTATGGTACGGGAATTAGCGTCAGTAATCAACAACTTAATAATGTAGGGGTAACCTTGGATGGAAGTAATTGCTTTACCATTAATGCTGCGAATGCTGGAACTTACGGCATTACGCTGCCAATGGTAACGGGAAGTACTTATAGTTGGACGGAAGAGGTAGTCATTACAGATTGTGAACATAATGGTGGTCAAGTAACGATTGAGTGGGGATGTAATGGATCAGCCTGTAGTAGCCAAAGCTTAAATATGGAGGTTACCATAGATGAAGCCGCACCTAGTTTTAGTTATCAGGGATATACAATGGATGTTGGTAACTGTATTGATGATGGTGCGATAGTTGAATTTGAGTGGATCTTAAATAGTGGAAAGATCTATGATTTAGGCTTTGAATTAACGCGAAGAAATGCGGGCTGGATTGATCCAAATAGCATTCAGATAGATACTGGAACAGGAAGTTGGATCAATGTTGTACCAACAAATTTTTCTGATTTTAGACAAGATGCATCTCTTTTATCTGGTTGTGCTCCTACTGGAGATGCTTATACGCAAGTTACTTTTCCCGCCGCTTTTGGTCCGATCGAAGGTCCGAGAACCATTAAGGTGAGAGCAACGAGAATATTTTGTTGCACGGGTAGTTGTAGTCCTGCGAATACGCAAGTTTTTGGACTCTACGCAGACTTGATTTATGACAATGCCTGTGGGCTTACCATACGAGATAATAATAGAAGTAACAACGAAGTTAGCTTATTCTCTAGTACTTCCGATAATGTTCCCGCCTCGATTGATGATGGAGACACTTTGCGTTGGGTATTAGATTTAGACTTTGCTCCAGAGTGGACAACCTTTGGCGGATCTGGAGAAGCCTGCATGAATATTCATTTGGATGCTCCGTTAGTTTATCAAAGTAATTTTACTTGGGTCAACAGTCAGGGGAATTCTCCTAGAACGATCACACAAGAAACGGTTACTAATAATGTTGATGGAAGTACTGATATATACATCTGTTTCAGTAACACGCATGGCAGTGGTTCTCAGTTTAGTTACGATGTTTCCTATACTTGTCCGCCTTGTGCTGGCGGTGGAACGGCAGGCACAACTATGGACTTGGGCTATCGAATTGGAGATGGAACGTGTAGTGATAACTGCGTGATTTCGATTGCGTGCGAAGCTGCTACGACACAATATTCAACTTGTGGCTGTGGTCCTTGTACAGGAATGAATCCAGTATTTGGAGCAGTTACGCGTGCTTGTTTTGGGGAACCGGATAATGATAATGATGGTTGCCCAGATATAGGAGGTACGATTGATATGGCTAAAGTGCGTGCAGATCGAGCGTTGCCTGGAGATGAGCTGAGCTTCACGGCTAAGGCTACGGTTAATATTGCTGGTACGGAACCACAACAATACTTCGACTATGTTTATTTAGAATTAAACTTCCCTAATGTTCACGCTTTAGGATCGGCGAATACTTTAGAAATTTATGATGCGTCTGCCGGTACTAGATATACAACGTGTAATCCCAATGTATTTATCGCTGGTGATAATCTCAGCGCTAAATATTATTTGACAACTGATTTACTACAATCCTGTGGCGATATTCCGAGTAACTTCGTGTATGAGCAGGGAGATTCTGTAATTGTAATGGGAACCTTTGTAAATTCAAACAACCCAGGTTGTCAGATTGATCAAGTTAATATTGGTATGGATTGGCATGCGGGATTTACGGCAGACCCAGAAGGAGCTGATCGGTTAAGGTGTAATACTATTCCTATTGGTTATCAACAAGTAGGATGGAGCCAGACTTTTAGAAATGATGGAAGTGGTATTAATGGTTGTGGTGGCACTTATTTTGGTTTGCGCTATGACCTCTGTGTTGGAGGTGGAACATTTATCAGTAAACCTTTTCCGTATGAAATTAGAAGATGGGTAGCACCGAAAAAGACTGGATTTGAAATTCCCCCCGGATTGACCTTAGATTATTTGGAGCTACGACGAATTGATAACTCTCGACATTTAGGACAAACTAGTGCCTTAACCTTGAATGAAAATGTTACGGCACATAGTGTAATTAGTGATGGATTTGTGGTATTGGATTGGGACAGCTATTACGCCTCTTGTACAGGAAACGATGGAACGGATAGCCCAAGTGGAGGATATCGCTATTGGGTGAGAGCCTACTTCGAAGGAAGTTGCTCTTCTGAATCTAATCTCCCGAAAATGTTTATGGAAGGAGAATTAGATTATTGCTCTCCCGCACTGCTTGATGAAACAATCAGACTTGATGCGGTCAAAAATAATCCTACCGAGATTGTAATTCCAAACTTGTCTGTTTCGAGTCCTGCCTTTAATAATACCTTCCAAGCTTATGACGATTTAGCAACTTGGGGAATTAACGTAAGAGAAAACAATGGTGCTCCAGCAACGAATGCTTGGATGGTATTTGTTTCGCAAAGTGGTGTTATCGTTCCTGTAGAATTAAGACGCTCTAATGGAACAGCGATCACTCCTGTCAATAATGTATATCCACTGGGAACCATAAATGGTTCTTCAAATAATGCATTTATATTAGATGCTGGTTATGAAGAATGTTATGATTCTTTAAGCGTTTTAGTAGGCTGGGACTGTAATGCTATTCCTACCAGTGATCAGCAGGCTATTCAGGGAGGTTTATCTTGTGCTTCAACGAGCACGACTTTATATTTAGAAACTTCAAGTGGAAGTTTACAACAAGAATTCTTAGAACAACCTGACACCTTGATCCCTTGTACACCGGTTACTTACGAGATAGAAGTAACCAACGTTGGAATTAGTACGATTTACGAGCCAGTAGTAGAACTATTTTTACCCTACACAGATGCGATGCAAATCATTTCGGGCTCAGAATTAGGTTGCTATCCTTGTGATGTTAACAATCCGAATTACACCCATGCATTGGGGGTACCTACAGATATTATTATTTTACCGCAAGGGATAAAATACATTTGGGAATTGGATCAATTAATTGCGAATTTCAACTGGAATAATGGTACAAATCCTCAAGGTTGGGAAGGTTTTCCATTTTCGCTTTCTCCCTTCGATCCTGTCCGGAAACTTAGATTGAGATTTGATGTCGATGTGAGTTGCGATTTTATTGGAGGTGATTTTATTAGATTGATTTCCAAAGGTCATACTTATTGTCAAGATGATGTCTTAACCTTATTGCAAGCAGGTAAGCAAATAGACCTAGAGGGTTCGTCTACGCCTTACAATTCTACTATGAATTTAGATATTGCAGGGGAGCCAATTGACGGTTGTGCCAATGGTGGAACGGTCGACTTGTCGGGGAATTTTATTTTTACGGGAATGACGGATGGTCAAGATAGTTTAGTAATTGCCTTGCCTCCAGCGTGGAGTTTTGAGTCGGTTACTTTTAATCCTGCGCACATCTCAAGTGCTTCCCCGAAGGTTACTGTTTTTGGTCCTGTCGGTTCAACGTTGGTAGGAGGAACCAGTACTTTTCAAGAATTGAAGTGGGCGATCAATGCTAATATTCCGGCATTTACAAGTATCCCTTTTAGTTTGCAAGTTACACAAGATACTTCTGGAATCCTTTGTGAGGATGATAATTTAATATTTATGCGAACAGTAAGAAGTAGTAGTTCTTATTGTGGCACACCTGTAAATGTTTGTAACGCTCAAGTTATGACGGGCGCAAAAAATACCTTAATAGATATTGAAAAACCAGCGATAGATTTAACGAGCATGACCGTTGCGAGTAGCTGCGATTTTGCGACGTTAAATATAGACGAGCTCGTGATTCGAAATACAGGAAATATTCCTGTGACGGATCAAGTTAGTGTCGACTTTTATTATGATGCAGATGATAATGGTGCTTATAGTGTCGGGGATATTTTTATTGGTAACGGTGTACACTTAACTGGAATTGCAGTAGGCGCTGAAGTTACGATGTCTGCTGGTCCATTTTTACTTTCGGATCCAACTTGGTCTTGCAAAATCATTGGGGTAGCAAATACTTGTAGTTGTGAAACACCGGAGATTAGAGCGAATGCTCTCAAAACAGCTAACGCGGGAGATAACCCGATTGGCTGTAGTTCGGATATTTTAAATTTGGGTTGTGGAACAGATTTGACCGCGCAGGGTTTTAGCTACGAATGGTTTGGACTAAATGGTGCACCGGTTGATTCCTTAGTTGATAATTTTGATCCAAATACGAACATAAATTATACTCATTTTGATGCTGCGGATAAGACGTTAGAATATGTCTTATTAACGATTTCACCGAATGGTGTTTGTACGAGCGTGGATACCGTCTCCGCAACGTTCAAAGGGCTAGAGTCAGAAACAGGAGATTTGATAAAAGCTTGTATGGGATCACAAGTCCAACTTACCGGGCCAACTGGTTTTTACGATTACCAATGGACACCGACAACGGGATTGGTAGATCCAAATGACCCGTTAACGCTGGTAAGCGCGCCCGTAGGTATTCAAACCTATATCCTAACGTATCGTGATTTAGAAGATTGTAAAATTGCTTACTTCCAATCCGTGCAAGGAGTTAATTGTACAGATTTAGAACTCTTCAAAACAGTAAGTACCAGTACCGCTAATATTGGAGAGGTAATTACTTACGACCTTACTCTCATCAACCAAGGACCTAATGGTGCTTCGTTCGTAGAAGTGACGGATGCTTTACCTGTTGGACTAAGTTATTTGAGTACTTTACCAGATGATGGTAACTATGATCCACTCACTGGACTGTGGACAATCCCCGGCGTAATTTTACCCGGAGATACTTTAACTAGAAAAATCTATGCACAGATTACCGGAATTGGTGGAGCGATTTTTAACGTTGCCGAGATTACGGACATGGCAGAAGGCGACGTGGATTCTACGCCTGGTAACGACGATGAAACAGAAGATGATCAGCAAGGCGTTTGTACTGCTGTGCCTGTAAGTTTATTATGTCAAGAAGAAAAGACGATTCAAATTCCAGATGAATTTTCTAGCTATCAATGGTTTAAAGATGACGTAGCAATTACTAATGCTACTACGTATGCTATTACCGTTGTTGAAAGTGGAACTTATCGAGTGGAAGTAGACGGAGGGAATTGTCCTTACGGAAACTGCTGCCCATTTATGGTGGTAGAAGAACCTTGTGCAAACATTGGAAACTTTGTTTGGGAGGATTTAAATAATGATGGTTTACAAGACGGAACAGAAACGGGAATAGAAGCTGTAACAGTAATCCTTTTTGATGCGAATACCGGTTTAGCTTTAGATACTGTCATAACGGATAGTAACGGCGCTTACCTTTTTGAAGAAATTCCCTCAGGAGATTATTACGTTGAATTTGATATTTCTACGAATACAACGGGAATTGATTACGTCGGAACGAGTCAGTTTGCAAGTGGGAATACGATGCTTGATAGTGACGTTAATCCCGGAACAAATCAAACAAATGTTTTCAACTTTAATGCTGCTAATGGAGATGACCTTACCGTTGATGCAGGGTTTGTACCACAGGCAGATATTGGAAATTTTGTTTGGGTAGACACCGATATGGATGGTCTGCAAGATGTCTTTGGAGAACCTGGCGTGGAGCAAGTCAATGTAACGCTTTTTGATGCGAATACTGGTTTATCCGTTGCAATGACCACGACAGATGCGAATGGATTTTACCTTTTTGAAAATTTACCATTTGGAGATTATTTTCTTGGTTTCAATTTGAGTTCCGCAGTAGGATATGAAAACTATGGTTTCACTCAAGCTGGAGCAGGGGATAGTACAGATGATAGTGAAGTTAACTTTGACGGCACGACTGCTAGTTTTAGTTTTGATCCTCGGACTGGAGATGACTTAACACACGATGCAGGAATTATTCCTCCTACTGATTTGGCGATTGATAAAATGGTAAATAATATCAACCCTGCAATTGGAGAAGTTATTACTTTTACAATTACGGTGGTCAATGAAAGCTTGATTGGAGCAACAGGCATTGAAGTAACGGAACAACTACCTTCAGGGTTTGCTTACGTTAATGATAATAGTGGTGGTGCTTATAATAACAATACTGGTATTTGGATGATTGGGGACTTAGCAGGAGGTAACTCCGTAAGTTTGACTATCGCTGCAACGGTATTGCCAGGAGGTATTTATATTAATGAAACAGAAATTTCTGCGATGAACGGTGCTGACGTAGATAGTAATCCTAGTACTGGTTCTACCGTAGATGACAATAGTGACGGTGTACCCGATGACGACGAAGATCGTATCGTTATTCAACCGGGCGCAACTTTTGATTTGAGTTTAGCGAAATCTTTAGCGACAGGTCAAGCCAATCCGGTAGATTTAGGAGATGATGTCACCTATACAATTGTTGTTGAAAACGAAGGAGATATTACGGCGACGAATATTGCCATTGTAGATCGCATCCCAGCGGGAACCATTTTAAGTCCTAATGATACGAACGCTTGGACTTCCATCAATGATAGTACCGCTACGGTAATCATTCCTGGACCAATAACTGCTGGTGGATCTGCTAGTATAAATATTGTACTCAAAGTACTTTACGGTGCTTCAAATGCTAGCTTGGAGAATACTGCTGAGATAACAGAAACTTTTGATGAAAATGGAAATCCAGTAACAGATACAGATTCAGAAGTAGATAATGGAAATCCTAGTGAAGACGATATAGATGACGCTGCAATTACCTTATTAGAGCATGATCCTACGGGATACATCTATTGTGATAAAACAGGATTAATTGTTACAGGAGGCACGATTTCAGTAACAGGACCGAATGGTATTCCCAACTCGGAAGTTATAATTATTCAAGATGGCACTACGGGCGCATATGAATTTTTTGAAGTAGGTGCTGCGGGAATCTATACAATTACCTATACCCATCCAGATGGAATTAGCCTGAGTACAACGCGATTACCCCTCACTGGCCCTTACGATGTAACTTCAGGACCGGATCCTACTATTTTTGGTTCAGATGCATCTAATGGATATTTGGATGATGCAACTGCAGTGGGAAATCCTTACTACCTTTCTTTTGATGTAGAACAAGGAGACCCCTATATTGAATTGAATAACTTGCCAGTAGGATGTGTTTTCATTGGAGATACTGTTTGTGAAGACATAGATGCAAATAATACAAACGACGGAACAGAGCCTGGAATGGCAAACATTACCGTACGATTATTTGATTGTAGCGATACGACTACAATATTAAGAGAAACCACTACGAATGGTAATGGCAATTATGGTTTTGATGGCTTACTCGCAGGAGATTATCAAGTACAATTTTTAACTCCTACAGGATACGCTCCAATCAACGGAAATAACTTAGACCAAAACGGATTTGCACCTTGTGTAAGTCTTGCCTTCGGAGAATGTGATACGACAACTTCAGTCTGTTTTACCTTATTAGCAGATATCGGAAATTTTGTTTGGGTAGATGTAGATGGTGATGGTATTCAGGATATTGGAGAAGCAGGTATTCCCAACGTGGAGGTGGTCTTATTTGATTTCACTACGGGTTTACCCGTCGATACCGTATACACAAACACGAACGGAAATTACCTTTTTGAAAATATACCAGGAGGAGAATATTATGTGAGTTTTAATCCTGACGGTTCTGGTATTGGGGACTATGAGTTTACCAATCAAGGCGTTGGAAATACCATTAGTGATAGCGATGCTGGTAGTAATGGACAAACCACAAACTTTGATTTCAATCCTTATAATGGAGATGAATTAGATATTGATGCGGGAGTCGTCCCCGTTGCGGAAATTGGAAACTTCGTTTGGGTAGATGCTGATGGTGACGGCATCCAAGATACGGGGGAAACTGGCGTAGAGAACGTAATGGTTGTTTTATACGATGCGAATACTGGATTAGCCTTAGATACGGTCTTTACGGACGGCATGGGTGCTTATAGTTTTACCAATGTGCCTAATGGGGATTACTATATTGGTTTTGATCCAAGTACCAATGTTTCAGGTATTGATTATCCTTTTACAACTGCTGGTGCAGGGAATGGAATTAATGATAGCGAAGCAGATAATAACGGTTTTACCCCAAGCTTTAGCTTTGACGCAACTATTGGTAGTGACTTGACGCATGATGCTGGACTAGTTCCAGTAGCGGATATAGGAAACTATGTATTTATAGATAATAATAATGATGGTTTACAAGATGGGACAGATACACCAGTAGAAAATGTAATGGTCATTTTGTATGATTCGGATACTGGTTTAGCCCTAGATACCGTATTCACAGATTCGAATGGAGAATACCTGTTTACGGATATTCCAAGTGGAGAATACTATTTAGATTTTAATACGATGACTAGCGTTACACCTGGTGCATCAGACTATCCATTTGTAGAAGCAGATCAAGGAAATGGAATGAATGATAGTGAGGCTGGCTCGAATGGCATTACGCCGAGTTTTACATTTGATGCGACGAGTGGCGATGACTTAGATCACGCTGCTGGTTTATCCCCAGTTGCAGATATTGGAGATTACGTGTGGATAGATACAGATGGCGATGGGTTACAAGATGTTAGCGAATTGGGCGTGCAGAACGTTACAGTAATTTTATACGATGCAAATACGAATGCTGCTTTAGATACGGTATTAACAGATGCGAACGGTGGATATACTTTTGTCGATCAATTAGCGGGAGAGTACTATTTAATCTACGACTTGAGCACTGCTGGAGACGCTTCAGGCTATTTGTTTACGTCGAATGATCAAGGAAATGGTGCGAATGATAGTGAAGCAAATGAGAGTGGTCGCGGAGTAGATTTTAGTTTTGATCCAGCGAATGGGAATGACTTAACACACGATGCGGGAGTCGTCCCCGTTGCGGAAATTGGAAACTTCGTTTGGGTAGATGCTGATGGTGACGGCATCCAAGATACGGGAGAAACTGGCGTAGAGAACGTAATGGTTGTTTTATACGATGCGAATACTGGATTAGCTTTAGATACGGTCTTTACGGACGGCATGGGTGCTTATAGTTTTATCAATGTGCCTAATGGGGATTACTATATTGGTTTTGATCCAACGACCAGTCCCGTTTCGGGAGACAACTTTTTATTCACCAATGCGAATACAGGTAATGGTGCCAATGACAGTGATGTTAGTAGTGCTGGCTTTACGAATAGTTTTAACTTCGATCCGACCACGGGAAGTGATTTAACAATAGATGCCGGGATTATACCGAGTGCAAATATTGGGGATTTTGTTTGGATAGATACTGATGGTGATGGAGTCCAGGATTCAGGAGAAGCTGGCGTGGAAGGAGTAACTGTCATTCTTTACGATGCAATTACAGGCTTAGCCGTTGATACGATATTGACGGATAATAATGGAGGATATTTATTTGTAGATATTCCATCGGGAGATTACTATCTTGATTTTGATGCTTCTACTAGTGTCCTTGGCGATAATTTTAGTTATACGCAAACGAATACTACAACTGACGATTTAGATAGTGATGTGAATATTGCTGGATTAACAAATACATTTTCGTTTGATGCTTTCGCAGGAGATAAATTAACTTGTGATGCTGGGATTCTTCCAACCCCAGAAATTCGAACGATCAAGCAAGTCTTGTCGGTGAGTACACTTCCGTCTGGAAATGTAGCAATCACTTTTGAATTAGGAGTTAAAAATACAGGCCCCGTTGATTTAACGAATCTTAGTTTGACGGATGAGTTGTCTACTCAGTTGGGAAGTGCTTTTCCTACGACAGGAGCACCAAATCCAATTGTATCCATCGTTGCAAGTACGGCTACGACTACGCCAATGTTAAACGCTACGTTTAATGGAATTGGAGATAACGATGTTTTTGCAGGCTCCGCTACTGATTTACTAGAACCCGGTCAAGAAATAAAAATAAACCTTACGATCGAAATTGATCCTGACGCTGCTGTTTACCCATTGAGTAATCAAACGATTGCTACGGGAGAAGGATTAGATAACGATGGAAATCCACTAGAAGATGGAACTGGAAACCCCATCGTTGTAATTGATAATTCTGATGGCGGATCAGATTACGAAGGAACCAATCCTAGCGATCCTGGTGATCAAGGAACTTCCGATGATCCAACGCTAATTAATTGTACACCAGCTAATATTATTATTACTGGAGAACCAAGCACTGGAATTTGTCCAGACGAAAGTGTTACCTTATCCGTAACGAGTGCGGTAGTTGGCGCAAATTACGAATGGAGAGTACTCGGTAATCCAACGGTTATTGCAACGAATGCAATGCCGACCTTTATGAACATTCAAACAACAACTTCTTATGAAGTTACAATTATTAATACTACTACGAATTGTTACTTCGATCTATTAGATACGACGACTATTATCGTTAATCCATCTCCTGTAACTACACCTACTGCAAGTTATACCTTGAACCCAGATTGTTCCGCGAGTGACTTGAGCTTGAGTGCCAATGCGAGTAGTGGTTCAAGTCCGTACACTTATAGCTGGACGGGACCGAATGGCTTTAGTTCTACTTTAGCAGATCCAATCCTTCCGAATGCAATGGAAATTAATAATGGTACCTATGATATCGTTATTACAGATGCGAACGGTTGTGTAGCAGCTGGTAACCTTCAGGTTATTGCAATAGAAGATGAAGTTGCGCAGCCGTTGATTACGAGTAGTGGACCAGCCTGTGAAGGGGAGACGGTTACCCTTAGTATTCCTGCTTATACCGGATCTTCTGTAAGCTACACTTGGACAACACCAAGTGGGACCTTCGCTAATATTACAGGTGAGAATACGAATATGATTACGATTAGTCCAGTAGCAAATGCAACGCACGAAGGAGATTACACCGTTACTATTAACGTAGACAGCTGTATCTTAACTTCACCGATTCTAGACTTAGAAATTTACAATACACCAACTGCAGCAGCTAGTTACATTACAGTTGATAGCTGCACGGGTGGCTCAATCGAATTGTATGCAAATGCCTCAGGCGTAGCACCATTGTCTTATCAATGGACTGGGCCTAATGGTTTTGTTTCAAGCTTAGAGAACCCAATTATTAGTAACGTAGATGTTACTAATAATGGGACTTATGTATTAACGGTAAGCTCAGGAAATGCTTGTGCCGTTTCTTCAACACTTTTAATTGATCATATCTTACCACCCGCAGAATCCCCTACCATTGCTACTCCAATGAGTGCTATTTGTGAAGGAGAAGATATCGTTTTAATGACGAGTGCAAGTGGTAGTAATTATGAATGGATTGGTCCATTGGGAGCAAGTCAATCTACTTTAATGTTGGCAGGATTAACAACTGCTAGTGGGACGACAACTATTCCTCCGGGACATCCGTCTTACTTGAGTGGTGATTACAGCGTAAGCGTTATAAATAATGACGGATGCGTAGTAACTTCTGCTCCTATTTCAATTACAATTAATCCGATTCCTACCGCATTAGCAAATAATAATGCTCCAGCTTGCGAAGGTAGTACGATTAGCTTACTAGGTAATTCTGTAGCGGGGGCAACTTATCGTTGGTATGATGGAAATCCTTCCATAGGCACTCCTGCGCTAATTTCAATGGAACAAAATCCAAGTATTTCAAATTTATCGGCAGGATCTTATACTTATTTCTTAACGGTAGAATTGACGGGATGTGTATCTCCGTCGGATAGTACAACAGTTGTCATTAATGAGACTCCGGTACTAAACCCAGTGGCAAATTATACCCTTAACCCAGATTGTTCAGCGAGTGATTTGAGCCTGATGGCAAATGCTAGTGCAGGTGTTGCTCCTTATAGTTATAGTTGGATAGGACCAAATGGTTTTAATTCTACGCTTGCTAACCCAACAATTTCAAACGCAACCACTGCTGCCAATGGTACTTATGATCTTATGGTCACGGATGCCAATGGCTGTATTGCAATCGGTAATCTTGAAGTGAGTGGGATTCAGAATGAAATCTCTGAACCAGTGATTACTACGAGTGGTCCTGTTTGTGATGGAGGTTTGATCACACTTTCGGTACCTACTTATACCGGAGCAAGTGTCGACTATAACTGGACGCTGCCTAGTACAATGAATGTAAGTGGATTGAATACAAATGAATTAACGATTAGTCCCGTAGATTCTGCTTTACACGCAGGAGATTACCAGGTAACCATTACGGTTGATAGTTGTGTAATCAATTCTGATACGTTCAACTTAGAATTATATCCTAATCCGACCGCAGCACCTAGTGCAACGGCAACACCACTCTGTGAAGGAAGTTCTTTACAGCTTTCCGCAAATGCGACAGGGGCTGTAGGATATAATTGGACAGGTCCGAATGATTTTAGTTCTACCGCAGAAAATCCTCAATTGAATAATATTACTGTTTTAAATAATGGAACTTACACCGTCGTAGTAACCAATGAATCAACTTGTTCTGCTACGGCGAGTGTAATTGTTAATAATATTGTTGCTACTCCAACACAGCCTACGGTGAGTACAAATAGTCCTGTCTGTAGAGATGCAACAATTAATTTATCTATTCAGGAAACTTATACCGGAACAGTCATTAGTTACAACTGGACAAATGGTGCAGGTACTACAATTAGTACGAATGCAACGGTTAGCCTAGCTGCCAATGATGCCAATGCAATTTCTCCTTATCGTGTTCAAGTAGTTGTGGATGGTTGTGCATCAGACTTGTCTGCACCAGCTGCAGTATTAGTTAATGAATTACCTGTTTCGATTGCGACCAATGATGGACCTATTTGTCCAGGAGAAAGTGTGCAGCTTTTTGGTAATCCAATTTCAGGAGCAACGTATGAATGGAGGATTAGCGGTGCTGCTACGGTCATTGCGACAACGCAGAATCCAATCGTCTCCAATGTGACAACAACGACAACTTACCAATTAACGATAATTAATAATGGTTGTACCTCTGATCCTTTATCAACGACAACGGTAACAGTCAATCCATCACCTGCGGCTAATCCTACGGCAAGTTACACGCTAAGTACAGACTGTGCAGCGAGTGATTTAGAATTGACTTCTAATGCAAATTTAGGAACGACTCCTTATAGTTATAATTGGACGGGACCAAATGGCTTTAGCTCTACTTTAGCCAATCCTACCATTCCAAATGCTAGTGAGCTAAATAATGGAACTTATGATGTGCTGGTTACTGATGCTAACGGTTGCACCACAACCGCTAATATAGAAGTAATCGGTATTGTTGATGAAGTTACCCAGCCTGTCATTACAGGTAGCGGACCGGCCTGCGAAGGAGAGACAATTGTGTTAAGTATTCCTGCTTACGAAGGATCTAGCGTGACGTATACTTGGACTACACCAAGTGGTACTTTTACAAATATTACCGGAGAAAATACGAATATCATTACGATTAGCCCCGTCGTAGATGCAACGCATCAAGGAAATTATACCGTAACGGTTAATGCAGATAGTTGCATCTTAACTTCACCTATTTTTGATGTTGATGTTTATGATACTCCTACTGCTTCTCCAAGTTACGTGTTAGCGGATAGTTGTACGGGAGGAACACTAGTACTCTCTGCGAATGCAATGGGCGTTGCTCCGTTGAATTACAATTGGACAGGACCAAATAATTTTACAACTACTTTAGCAAATCCAACGATTAGCGATGTATCCGTTGTAAACAATGGAACGTATGTAGTAACCGTTGAGACGGTAAATGGATGTACGATAAGCGAGTCCGTTACCGTAGACAATATACTTCCTCCGGCAGAATTACCAACTATTGCTGCTACGGATGTTTCGGTTTGCGAAGGCGAAGATATTATTTTAACAACTAGTGCGAGTGGCACTCAATTTGAATGGATCGGTCCTTTAGGAGCAAGCAACTCAACTTTGATGATTGCAGGGCTTACGACTAATACAGGAACGACTACACTTCCTACCGGGCACCCTTCTTATCTATCGGGTGAATACCAAGTGAGAGTGACGGATACGGATGGCTGTGTGCGTACCTCTTTACCAATTACCATTACGATTAATACCATTCCAACGGCTTTAGCCAATAATGATAGCCCGCATTGTGAAGGTGCTTCAGTACAGTTACTAGCCAATACCCAAAGTGGTACAAGCTATAGATGGTACGATGGTGACCCACTTGCTCTAGGAAGTACTCAAATCAGTTTTGAACAAAATCCTACGATAACAAATCTTGACGCAGGCGTATATACTTATTGGTTAACGGTAGAAGTTAACGGTTGTGTTTCACCAAGCGATTCAACAGTAGTAACTATTGATGCTTTACCTACGGCTGCTGCAATGGCTAATTATAGTCTTAATTCAGATTGTTCGCCCAGTGACCTAAGCTTATTGGCAGGTGTATTGACTGGTACAAGCCCTTATAGTTTTGCTTGGACAGGACCAAACAACTTTAGTTCTTCTTTAGAAAATCCAGTTATTACGAATGCGACGGAAGCTAATAATGGAACTTATGACGTAGTAATCACCGATGATAATGGTTGTACCGTTACAAGTAATGTAGCAGTAAGTGGAATTCAAAATAGTGTAGCCCAACCAGTTATAGCAAGTACCGGACCTAGTTGCGAAGGAGAGACAATTATTTTGAGTATCCCTGCGTATACAGGATCTAGCGTGACGTACACTTGGACAACGCCTGATGGTAGTTATACCAATATGACAGGACAGCTAAGTAATGTTTTAACAATTTCTCCTGTGCTTGATGCAATTCATGAAGGAAACTATTCCATTACTGTGAATGTAGATAGCTGCATCTTAAGTGCTGCTAATTTTAATGTAGAAGTATTTGATACTCCTAATGCATTGCCTACTTATAGTACGACGGATAGTTGTGTCGGTGGAGACTTAGCACTATTTGCAAATGCTACAGGAACGGCTCCGCTTAGTTATGCTTGGACAGGTCCCAATAATTTTAATTCAAACCTTGAAAATCCAGTTCTTAATAATATTGATGAAACTTATAATGGAGAATATCTTTTAACGGTAAGTACGGTAAGTGGTTGTGAATTTACTGCCAGTACTACGGTAGATAATTTACTTGATCCAGCAGAATTACCAATCATTGCTTCACCAAACCAAGAAATTTGTGAAGGCGAAGATATCGTTTTAGTAACGAGTGCGAGTGGTACACAGTATGAATGGATAGGACCATTAGGAGCCAGTAGCACAACGCTAAGTTTATCTGATTTAACCACTAATGTTGGAACAACAACAATTCCAGTAGGACACCCATCTTATTTAAGTGGAACATATCAAGTTCGAGTGCTAGATTTAGAAGGTTGTACAAGTACCTCTATGCCAATAACAATTACGATAAATTCAATTCCATCAGTCCTAGCTACAAATACAAGCCCTGCCTGTGAAGGAGAGTCTATTACTTTAATGGCGAATACGGTGGATGGAGGAACTTATCGTTGGTACGATGGAGACCCCGCATTAGGAAGTACTAATTTGATTGCTCAAGAGGAAGATGTAATCATCGCTAATCTGACTACTGGAACTCACAATTTTTATGTGACTTTAGAAGTGAACGGTTGTATTTCTCCAACATCTATGACTACGGTAACGATTACGGATCAACCAGTAGTTAGCCCATCTGCAACTTATGCTAGTAATACAAACTGTAGTTTATCTGACTTAGAATTATTTGCGAATGCTACTGGTATAGCTCCTTTTACTTATAATTGGACAGGACCAAACGGTTTTAGTTCAACGATATCTGACCCAGAAATCATTAATGCAACGAGCTTAAATAATGGATCTTACATCGTAACGGTAATCGATGGGAATGGTTGTAGTTCAACAAATAGTGTTGAAGTGAATACAGTTGTCGATCCATTACCAATGCCATTGGTATCAACGAGTGGTCAAGTTTGTAATGGCGAGACCGTCATCATTAGTGTACAAGAATACAGTGGTAGTGCAGTTGATTATGTATGGACTCTACCAAATACTACAAACGTCACAGGAATTAATACACATGAATTAACAATTAGTCCTGTCGACTCTAGTTTACACGCAGGAAATTATTCTGTTGTGATTACAATTGATGGATGTGTTATTAGTTCAGATACATTTAACTTAGAATTATACCCCGAACCTAATGCTGCACCAACGGCAACAACAACTGCAATTTGTGAAGGAGCAGAGTTAAACTTATTTGCCAATGCAAGTGGAGTAACGAGTTATAGTTGGTCAAGTCCAAGTGGCTTTAGTTCAATTGCCGAGAATCCAGTCATTGAGAATGTTACCCTTGCGAATAATGGAACTTACAGCCTTGTCGTAACAAATATCAGCGGCTGTTCAATAACCGAAAGTATTACTGTAGATGTTATTCAACCAACGCCAGTGTTACCAAGTATAACGACAAATAGTCCAGTGTGCATTGATGGCACAATTAGCTTGTCTATTCAAGAGACTTACACCGGAACAACCGTCGTTTACAATTGGATCAACGGCTCAGGTCAGCCGATCGGGACGAATAATTCAAGTATTACCTTATCGGCAAATGATGCGCTAGCAATATCTCCTTATCGAGTAAATGTAATCGTAGACGGCTGTAGCTCTGATTTATCAATACCTGCGGAAGTAGTGGTGAATGATTTACC
>CALFBG010000124.1 GCA_937951685.1 uncultured Saprospiraceae bacterium
CTATTATCCGTACCCGATATCAACACGTTTCGATTGACGGTGCTCGGGAAGCGAATGAACCGCTTCATTTCACCATCGAACGCTATAATGATCAGGCAGACTATGTCCTAAATTTGGGCAATGGTTTGGTCAAAAAAGTGGCTAGTAAGACTTTTTCTTACAGCTATCCCACAGCGGGAGATTACTACGTAAAATTAGACGTCAATTTTAAGCATCAATCTGCTACCATCTTCGAAGATCGAATTTCTATTGCCAAAGCAATTGAAGTACCAGCAGGTGTGATGGAGATAGACAACTAGCTTGCTACGGCATAGCAAAGGGTTTAACACTCATAAAATGACGATTGAACAATTCAAGATACTACCGATTTTCTTCCGAGTAAAATATCAACTGAATTTGCTTAAGCACTAAGACAATTGCTTAAACAATTTTGCCAAAAAAGACATTATCCTTGAAACGGTAATGTCTTTTTTTAATTTAAGTCGTTGAATGCGAGTAGTTTAATGGAAGCTTCTGAGAAAATCTACGGAAATTGCTTCCAAAGTTTCTAAAAATTTATTAAATTGGTAGGAACCAACAGCATAATTTGCTTTTAAAGCTGTATGTTAAAACTTTATAAGCCTTTGGATTTTATAAGCAAAGTGTAAAACCTCACTGCTTCCGCTTTTGAGATGCTTGCCGCAAAGCCAGGAAAATTAAGCTTCCGCGTTCAGGATCATTTTAAAATAAACTTTCATTTAAAAAGCGGGTCACCATTGACCTATATTGTCTAGTATTTAGACCGATAATTGTATGATGAATCACGTAAAAAATATTTTGGAACGATCGGCCTTTGGGGTCTGCAACTACCTAGGCGAAAAGATGGGAATTGCTTCTGCACGCGTGCGCGTTTACTTTATCTATATTTCTTTTGTTGCTTTGGGTTCTCCAATTATCTTCTACCTTTTCGTAGCCTTTTGGCTCAACATTAAGCAATACGTGAAAAGAAAACGGAATGCCATTTGGCAATAAGCCGATACGCTATCCTCTCCTCTTGGTACTTCTTAATTTCTTGTACCCTTCCCTTTTAAAGCTTGACTAAGTGAAGTTGTTTAAAAACTTATTGCGCAAAAGCGTAGTGTACAATATTAGCTCCCATTTTGAGGGCGCGCTCTCGGACTTCTTCCGAATCTTTATGTACTGTTTGATCTTCCCAGCCATCGCCCAAATCACATTCAAAAGTGTAAAAACAAACTAGACGACCTTCCCAAATTAAGCCAAAGCCTTGTGCGGGTTGATCCTCGTGTTTATGGATTTTGGGTAAGCCATTTTTAAATTCAAAGCTACTTTTAAAAATTTCGTGTTCGAAAGGGAGTTCCACCAGTTCTAACTCAGGAAAAACTTTTTTCATGGCAACTCGGATATAAGGATCCATCCCAAAATTATCGTCAATATGAAGAAAGCCACCTGCGATGAGGTAATTCCGTAGGTTTTCCGCTTCCGCATCCGAGAAAATAACGTTTCCATGTCCCGTCATATGAATCCAAGGATGATTGAATAATTCTGCGCTGCCCGTCTCGACCGTCTCATAGTCGGGATCGAAGTTCGTTCCGATTTTCTCGTTACAAAAACGTGCTAAATTGGGTAAAGCCGTAGGATTGGAATACCAGTCTCCCCCATTATATTTGAGCAAAGCCATTTTTAAAGCGGGTGCTTCTGCGGTCCAGCTAAAGGCGGACATACCAGCTAAGAGTGCAACGAAGAGTAATTTTTTCATGAAAAAAGTTTATATCATCACCTTTATAAAAGGTCGTTAGAGATGTAGAAGTTGTTTAATAAAATAAAAGCAGCGTCCTTGCTAAGCGCAAAACCTAGCGCAGCTCATTTAGAAAATTAATCGTGTGACAAGCCACGAGACCCGCCGTTTCTGTACGCAAACGTGCTTTGCCCATCAAGACACTTTTAAAACCTTTTGCGTGTGCCAATTGGACTTCCGATTCCGAAAAATCGCCTTCGGGACCGATCAGTATAGTAACGTCATTTCCAGCTTGATAATTTTGGTGCAAGTCGGAATTTTCTTCATAGTCACAATGCGCGATAAACAATTGCGTTGTTGCAGGTCTTGATTGTTCCAAAAAGACCTTCAAATTAGTCAATTCATTCAACTTCGGCAAATACGCTTTTAACTATTGTTTCATGGCGGAGACGAGCACTTTTTCTAAGCGATCAAGCCGAATATTTTTCCGTTCTGACCGTTGGCATAGGATCGGTGTAATCTCATCAATACCGATTTCCGTCGCTTTTTCCAAAAACCACTCTAAGCGAGCGATATTTTTGGTTGGTGCGATGGCGAGGTGTAATCGAAAGTCTCTTTTATGATACGCTAATTGTTGCTTTTGGATACGCAACCCACAAGATTTCTTACCCGCTTCGATAATTTCTCCCGTGTAGAAGCCACCTTTCCCGTCTACGAAATGCAATTGATCACCCAGTTTTTTCCGTAAAACTTGCACACAATGGCGTGCTTCTTCGACGGGTAAAAAAGCCAAATCGCCTTGAATATCTGAGGTATAGAATAAGTTCATTTACAAAATTTGTGGTAAAATACGGGAAGGAAAACAAATTAGGGTAAACTAGGCTAAAAAATTCTTACCTTTGCCCCAGTTTTTAAAACAATCAGCAGCGTTTAGCCGTTGAGTATCCGTTGAAGTCGTTTTGCGGTAAGCTAAAATAACTTTAAAATTAAAATATTGTGGTTCATCAGAACGAAGCCTTTTATTTCCTTGAA
This sequence comes from uncultured Saprospiraceae bacterium, assembly GCA_937951685.1. GTDB lineage: Bacteria > Bacteroidota > Bacteroidia > Chitinophagales > Saprospiraceae > CALFBG01. The sequence goes on from CALFBG010000124.1 coordinate 2,768, forward strand.
ATACCAGCAAGATACAACCACATTTAAATAACTAACAGGATAAGCACCAAGACAAATGTACGATATAAAACATCTTGGTACTAATCTTTAGCGAGGATTGTGGAGCGCCAATGACCAACTTTGATTTGAGTCTACCCTTCGCTAAAACAACAATAACATTATGGATTACGTGATTATGATTGGTCAGCTGATGCTGAGTTTATCTATTCTTATTGTTTTACACGAATGTGGGCATTTTTTCCCTGCGAAGTGGTTTGGGACAAGAGTAGAAAAGTTCTATTTATTTTTTGACCCTGGTTTTTCTCTTTTCAAATATACCAAAGGTGAAACAGAATATGGCATTGGCTGGCTACCCTTAGGTGGTTACGTCAAGATTTCGGGCATGATTGATGAGAGCATGGATTTGGAGCAAATGAAAGAACCCGCACAACCTTGGGAATTTCGTTCGAAGCCAGCTTGGCAGCGCTTGATTATTATGTTGGGTGGGGTGACGGTCAACTTTGTTTTGGGTTTCCTACTCTACGCGATGGTGCTTTGGATTTGGGGAGAGAACTATTTACCGACAGAAAATGCGACTTACGGGATTTATGCCGATAGTTTGGGACAAGAAATGGGTTTGCGGGACGGTGACTTCGTTTTGGAAGCTGGTGGGACAAAACTCGAAAAGTTTAATGACCGTTTGACGCTCAGAGAGATTATTATCAATAATGCCAGTACGCTGAAAGTGCGGAGAGATGGCCAGATAATTGACTTACCCATTGACGAAAAATTTGTAACGATTCTTTCGGGTTCAGACAACAAAGGAGCCGTTTTATACGAACCGCGCATACCGTTTGAAATCAAAGCAGTTGACACAGATGGTCCTGCAAACGGCATTCTCAAAGCCGGTGACCAAGTGATTGCCTTGAATGGTAAACGATACGATTACTTCAATGAATTGGGTCGACAATTGGTAAAATTGAAAGAACAAGACATTGACCTTACTGTAGTCCGAGATCGCGATACTTTAACGACGAAACTAACGACCAACGAAAAAGGTTTTATTGGCATAGAGCGTAACGGTCCGGATGATTATTTTACCATGGAAACGCAAGAATATAGTTTCCTTTCGGCATTGCCTGCGGGTACGAGCAAAGGCTTGAGTTTTTTGGGCGATCAATTCAAAGCCTTTGGGCAAATGTTTAAAGGCAAGATCAAAGCTTCGGAGAGTTTGGGTGGATTTGGAACGATTGGCTCGATGTACGGTACGGAGTGGATTTGGGAGCGATTTTGGAAAATGACGGCGATTATTTCCTTGATTTTAGCGTTCATGAATTTGTTGCCGATTCCAGCCTTAGATGGTGGTCACGTAATGTTTTTATTGTACGAAATCATTACCGGACGCAAGCCCAGTGATAAATTTATGGAATGGGCGACCTTGATTGGATTTATCCTCATTCTAGGCTTGGTAGTTTATGCCAACGGGATGGATTTAATTCGTTGGTTACAGGGTTAAATAATTAGCGCTCATGAATTATTTTGAATTTTTTGATTTACCGGTACGATTTATTTTGGACGAAGCGGCGCTCAAACGCCAGTTTTATGTCAATAGTAAAAAGTATCACCCTGATTTCTACACGCTAGCATCCGAGTCGAAACAGGCTGAAATTCTAGAGTTATCGACCCTCAACAACCAAGCCTATCAAACCTTGGTGGATTTTGACAAGCGGATGAAGTACGTACTTGAGCTCAAAGGTGCATTAGCCGAAGAGGGCAAAAACAAACTTCCACAAGCTTTCCTCCTCGAAATGATGGACATCAACGAAGCCTTGATGGAATTGGAGTTTGACTTTGAACAGGAAGCGTATCAGCGTGTTTTGTCGAGTTTGGAGGCACAGCAAAGCGCACTCGATGCGAGTGTAGCAAGCGCACTCGCCACTTACGAGGATCTACCGGAGCAAACGGCCTTGTTGGATACGATAAAAAATTATTATTTAAAAAAGCGCTACTTGTTGCGCATTAAAGAAAATTTGAATAAATTTGCATCGCTTTGATAGGGAAATGGATTCGTTTCATCTCTTTTGATAAGTGTTTGTATCTGGTGTTGGTAGAGAGTTCTTAAGAAAACTCAAATGACATCAGTAATTTACCACTCAACTAGTACCTGCCCTTGTGGCGGAATTGGTAGACCTGTCTGCCGACAGGCAGGCGCGCTGGAAGTTAGTAATTATGTTTTTTGTTTACGCAATACGTTCTCAAACTAGAAAATATATTTACGTCGGATTAACGGAAAACCTTGAACGAAGGGTTCAACAACATAATTCTGGAAAAAGTAAAACAACAAAACCTTATAGACCTTTTGTTCTTATTTATCACGAAGTTTGTGAAACTAGAACTAAAGCTAGAGGTCGAGAAAAATATTTAAAATCTGGTGTTGGTAGGGAGTTCTTAAGAAAACTCAAATGACATCAGTAATTTACCACTTAACTAGTACCTGCCCTTGTGGCGGAATTGGTAGACCTGTCTGCCGACAGGCAGGCGCGCTGGAAGTTAGTAATTATGTT
>CALFBG010000125.1 GCA_937951685.1 uncultured Saprospiraceae bacterium
TTGGCATATGAAAACGATTTGCTTTCTTCGGGTATTTGGAAGGAATAGCACGCGATCGAAATCAACTCAAGACCCCCAAAGTATAAAAAATGAATTCTATCAATCAAAAAAAAGTTGAGCAAAAAAAGCCTACGCTCAAAGCAGCAGCGGAGCAAACTACCACTGATAACGCTGCAACCTTCCAACTCGTCGATAACCGTCAAGCTAAGACCAAACAAATGACCTTGCAGCAATTAGCGACGCAAAGCTTGAACAATTCCACACAAGCAAAGCAACTGCACTTAGCCTCGAAAAACACAAATTCAGGAAGCAAGGTGATTCAATTAGAGAGTGATGATGACGATGACGACGACCAAGGGATTGGGGAAAGAATCGGGCGGCGGAGAGCAGAACAGCGTACTCGTGCTAGAATGACACCAAGACAAAGAGAAGTACACCGAGCAAAGAGTTTCAAAAAAGGTATTGATCCAGATGATGCGCGAGGGGTTCGTAGAAAAGACCACGAAAAAAAGATAAAGACGCAAAGAGAAAGAAGGTTAGAAAATGCTCGTCGCAAGCTCTGGGATGGTCAGACTAGACCCGGTTTCACGGCTGCAACGTGGAGAATAATGTTGGGGAGCGTAGCGTCACATGCTAGAGCAGCGGATGGGGTGATGGTTTATCAATGCCAAGATGGTAGTTTTTGTCCGCGTAAACGGGATCGGGTAGGAAAGGAAAATTACGTCACTTTGGATCACCACATAGACTGGAAACGCTACATTTACAGCCACGCTGCTCCCGAAGAAGATGGAAGGATTACCAAAGCTTCCGCTAGCGTAGCCTATAATGATACTTCTAATCTCGTAGTTATGACAAACGTCAATAATTCTAGTAAGAATGCCCCTCAAGGCGTATTTGATTAAGCGTTATACTATCCTTTCCCACCTTGCAAATAAGCCTGGTACTCTTCTAATTCTTTCCACTTTTTAGCGACCGCCAAACCAGCCTGTCGTGGCCAAGTCGTAGGATCCGCCAGTCGGTAATGATCTCCCGCTTTGCGCAAAATAGCTTGTAAATTTTCCACTTTTGCTTGTGCTAAATGCGCCCAATTTTCAATTCCATCGGCTTTGAGTAAGGCTTCGATCTTGGGACCAATGCCTTCGATCAATTTGAGGTCATGAGGTTCATACAGCGTAATTCCCAAAATTTTTGCCGCCATTTTTTCAACCTTGGTTTGGTTGTTCGCGGGAGCTTTGCCTATATTTTTGCCACCACTCATCGACCGTTGTGCCGCAACGAGTGCCGCCCAATTTCCATTCTGCGCTAAGTTCGCTTGCTTTGCCCACGAACTTGGATCGTGAACGCGATAGCGCGGACCCGCCGCTAGCAAAACTTCTTGCAAACGACTAAGAGGCGTCTCGGCTAATTCTTCCCAAGATTGAATATCGGCCGCTTTGAGTAAGCCTTCAATTTTAGGACCTATCCCTTCTATCACTTGTAGTTGCTCCGGATGAAAAGCTGCCGCAAAATTAATGCGTTCTTCAGGCGCTTCTCCATCCGGTGCCGGAGTAGAATCAAGGATAAAACTATCGGTCATATCAATCGGTTCTTCCGTTAGCGGAAGATTTATTGACTCCGCATTTTGTTGAGATTCGATTAATAATTTTTCGTGATTTTCTTCGTAGGTATTGAGGCGCAAGAGCAAGTCGTTGTATTTCGTTTTGTGCGCCCGAAAATCCTGTGCTAAGTTTTCTTTTTCGTGCCGAACCAAACTCAAGTCTTTTTCCAAACTCGTATTAGTCGCCTTAACTTGACTCAGTTCCGACTGCAAGGTTTTACGTTCTGCTCGGAAGCGACTACCAATTACCCAACTCCATAGCAACCAGCCTAACATCCACGCGCCTAGCAACATGGGCAATAATTCCCAAGTACAATCAGCACAAAAACTTAAAAGTATCATCGTCTTGTTTATTTAGTACTTTGTAATTTACTAATACAAAGTATTTAGTTATCTCAAGTTAAAATCTTGGTTTGGGGTTTTTCTTATTTAAATAATTTCATGGAATAGCAAGCGCTAAGAACCAATTACAATAACTTCGGTTCGTCTATTCTGGTGTCGATTTTCTTCTGAATCATTCGGGACCAAAGGCTTACGTTCTCCTTTCGAATTGACGGTAACTTGCTTACGTGGCACCCCTTTTTTCATTAAAATTGCTCGAATTTCTTTGGCTCTTCGAAGACCTAATTTTTCGTTGTAAGTAGTTGTTCCTTGATCGTCGGTATGTCCAACGATGAGGACTTGCTCTTTTGTTTTGCGAATGCGTTTCGCCAATTCGGCTAAATAATCATCCACGCTTTGATCTATTTCTTTTTGAATGGAATTGTAAGGAAAACGGATGATTGCGCGATCTTTATTGGTTTTTTCTAAGGTCGGAGCGAGGTAACGAAAACGGATTGCTTCAAAATAGCCTTCTCGGACGCTTTCGGGTTCCGTTTCCAATAACTTTCCCTTGATTTGAATTCGATTGGAATCCAACCGAATTTTGAATAATTCCTTGACCTTTGCCGCTCTTGCCATCCCCATGTTCTCAAAACCTTTGGGTTGGCGCTCCGCCGCAAAATATTGTCCTGTAATTTCTAAAATTTTATCCTCCCCCAAATGATCCAGCAGCCCATGTCGAAAGTTGGAAAAACCTTTATTCGTATAAGGAATCGCTTGTGACCATTTAAAATCTAAAGCTTTGCGAGTTGGTGCTACCCATGCGGGGCGTTCGGGCGGTGGAAATACGGGAGCAGAGGCGGTTACGGTACCATTTTCTACCGTAGTCGCACAGTCATAACAAGCCTGCTGTATCCAACAGCATTGCCAGAAATGGCAAAACCAAAACCATAAAGCGGTTACGACTAAAATCAGGATAGTCTTCAGGTTCATCGTTGTTCGTTTAGACACTAAAGATAAGGAATTCGTATAAAAATCCATTTTTCAAACAACTGCTAAATCTACTTATGAGAAGTTGTTTTAAAATAAACGGATGACATTTTTTCGGATATTGTAAATATTCACCGCTAAAAAAACTGTTGCAAACGCTGCTAAACTCAAAAAGACAAATCCGTGAATCCCCGTTGCCAACTGAAAGCCTTGCTGACTAAACCAACTCAACCAATAATAGCGACAGAGGTACAAGGAAATAATGGTGAGCACTACGATAATACCAAAAAATCCACTGAGGTACTTCGTCAATACGCTACTGATTTGCGTATCTTGATATCCGAGTTGCAGCAAGCGTTTGATATCTTCGCTAGATTGTGCAATTAGCAATTGGAAATTGAGTAAGAAGATCAAAATGGATAAGAAAATGATCAAGATGCCAATAATTGCTACAATGCTGACGACGGATTGCAATAAGGTCGTTAACTGCGAACCAATTAAGCGACCATTACTCACTTCGTAATTATTCTTTTTGAGAAAACTTTCAAAACTTTTAGAATTGGGATTATTCATGGCGAGGATAATTCTGGAAGCACCATCTTTCGGCGTATCGCCATAATTTTGATTAGCCCATGCCATAAAACTTTGTGGAACGAGAACGGAATTAATTCGATCACTAAAGCCAACGATTCGTCCCCGCAAAATCTTACTTTTCCCTTTTCCCTTAATGGTCACGTCCATGCTTACTTTCCCAATGGTACTTGGCGTGAATTGCGGTAAACCTTGACTGGGCGCAAAACCGAAGTTGTAAAGCGCCAAATAATCTCGTGATAAGACAATGGGCAAAGCGGACTGTCCAATTTGCCAATCCCACAGGGCAGGATCAATGTCCATAAATTTATCAGGAACGGCTTCAAAAAACAACTCGGTATAAAAGCCTAACGAACGACTGGAAGCACTCACTTTAAAGAGATTGGAGGAAAAAGCACCGACTTCATTAACGTCCGGTTTGGCGGAAATGGTGGCAATCTCTTCGTCGGTAAAATTGGACTTGATGCCTAATGTATTAAAGAGATTAACCTTTTTATTAACGAGAATGTATTGATTCGAACTATTCCCTTCGTAATTAAGTAATACCTGCAAATCCAAGTAAATTTGAAAAGCAACCAAGAGGAGCAACAACCCGATGAAGGTGCCCGCCGCTGCACCAATGATTTGCCATTTACTTTTTTGTTGCCATAATATTTTACGAAGCATTGCTTTCTTTTGATTAGAGATATGGTGTAAGAAATAGAAGCTCTCATTTAAGCAACTTCTTAATAATAAGTAGGTTTACCAAATAGATTGGTGATTTTGACGGAAGAAAATTTTGCTTCAATCGAGGCAAAAAACGCAGGAAACCATTGGTTTTCAAGGCTTTTTAACGAAGAGTGAAATAAAATTTACTCGTCATAAATTAGTGAATTTATTAGGTAAACCTACTTAAGTACTAGATTGATCTTTCAAAACGCTAATTTAACAAGATTTGATACACTTTTGATATCTTAAAGATTAATCATTTGTAAAAATAAGGAAGAAATAGATGGAATACGATTACCAGCGTGCAAAATCGTAAAAACTTTCGAGTAAGTTATGTTAAGTTTAAGTACTAAGACAAATTAAATCACTTATTAACTTGCCTCATCTTTCGACCAGCCTTTTCGTTACTCAAAGCCTTCCTAAGCAAAGGCTTAGGTCGGTTTTCGTGCCTCAATACTGATCAAAATCTAATACCATTTAATGGCAAAGTAATTTTGTCTTAGGACTAAAAGTAGTTCCCGGAAATTGGGTTTACAATAAGTTGAAAAGAATTTTGACCTTAAACGAGGCAAAAAACACAGACAATGCAGTAGCATTGGCGAGGCTTTTTAACGAAGTAGAAGCTTAAAAGACTTTCAAATTATTAGTTAATTTAATTCCGGGAACTACTTAAAACAAGTCGGGGACAGTAGACGGTAT
>CALFBG010000126.1 GCA_937951685.1 uncultured Saprospiraceae bacterium
AGGAGAAACAAACCTTATCCTTTGAGGCGGACAATGCTAAGCATCTAGAAGATTTTTACGTAATTGAATCTAACGGACTAAGAATATTGAAGTTAGGGCTAATTTACGGAGCGAATGCTTCGGGTAAAACAACTATATTAAGAGCACTTGAATATTTGCGTGTTTTAGTTAAATACCCACTACTAAGAAAGACCGATGAAATGGAGTTTGAGCCATTTCTATTTGATCCCAATACGCCTAAAGAAAACTCGATACTATCTATCGATTTCTTACAAAATAATACGCGATACGCTTACGAAGTTGAATTTTCTAAAAAAGCCATCGTGAGAGAAGAGCTTTACTTTTACCGACCGAATAGAGCTAATGTTTTCAAGCGGACAACAAACCTTGAGGAACAATTGACTGTAATCACTTTTGGTAGTAAAGTTAAAACAGACAGAATCGCTGAAAAAGTCTTAGAGGGTAATACGCTTTGGAATAATACTGTACTGGGTGGATTTTTAAAAACTAATATTGATTTGCCGGAGCTTAAGGAGGTGACAATGTGGTTTAATGATTATTTAAGGGAATTAGTACCTGGAGATAGAGATCTTCGAGATTATATTATTGATCAAATTAACAATGACGTCATCACTAAAAATGATGTGCTTCGGATACTAAAGAAAGCAGACTTTAATATTTCTGATTTTTCCTATAAAAATGTAGAAACTGATGTTCCAGTAGAATTTTTAGGACAATTAAAATATAAAGAATCTTTTGAATATAAAAATGGGAAAGCCGTTTTGCCCGATCTCAAGTTTGAGCATAGGGTTAAGAATGTTTCGTATGTTCTTCCAGTAGAACAAGAATCACATGGAACTACACGATACTTTGGATTCGCAGGTTTATTGGCATTATTAATTAAGAATGCTGTTGCTTTTCCAATCGACGAATTGGAAACTTCCTTACACCCTGACTTATACAATCATTTCTTGCTCTCTTTCTTGATGAATGCCAAACAATCCCAAGTCATCGCTACAACGCACAATCGCGAAATACTCAACAACAAAGACATCTTCAGAGACGATGCTATTTGGATCACCGATAAAAATGAACTTGGTGCGACTACTTTGTATTCCTTAGCTGACTTTGATAGTTCTGTGTTGAGAGATACTACGAATCGACTGAATGCTTACAAAAGCGGTAAGTTAGGCGGCGTGCCTAATGTGGGAGATATTTATATAAACTTGGAAGAATGAGAAAGAAGAAAACGCCTCCCAGTAAAGAAGCTTATGTAATTATCGTGGACGGAGAAACGGAAGTTTGCTATTTTAATATGTTCAAGCGGTACGAACGGAATCAAAAAAACTTACGAATCAACATCAAACCGGAGTTACCTTCCAAGAAATCATTATCCGAACAGTACAACTATGTATTACAGTCCGCAGAAAATTACACCAAAGTATTTTGGGTTGTTGATTTAGATGTTATTCTAAAAGAAACAAAAGAAGCCCAAAAGGGAACTCAAACGCCGCTACAGGAGTTTGATCAATGTCGGAAAAGCTTAGAAAAGAATTTTGAGAATGTAGTAGTTATTATTAATTCCCCTTGTCTTGAGTTTTGGTTTTTACTGCATTATGAAAATACTGCGAAATTTTTTGATACTTGCAAAAAAGCAGCAACAGCCTTAAAAAAGCACCTCAAGGATTATGAAAAAACTCAACGTTATTTTACGAAGGAAGGGAATGATATTTACCTAAAGTTGAAGCCGAATTTATCCAAAGCAATTGCAAACGCAAAAAACTTGTCTGACTTTGATATAAAAGCACCGAATAGTGCTTTAGCACAAATGCATTTATTTTTCCAAGAATTCGAGCTAAACTAAAACACCTCCAAAACAAAAATAATAAAATCAATGCAAGAACACTACACCAGCCTTTGCCAAATCATCAACCAAATTCATGGATTGGAAGCTAAATTGAGTGGGGAACAAGCTTCTAGTGCGACGGAACGAAAGTTTCAGCGGATAAAGAAATCATTTGAGGAAATGAATCTTTATATTTACAATCCGATCGGGGAGGACTACTCGGAAACGCGCTTGGATTGCGAAGCGTCCATCGCAGGAGATGCCTTGACGAATCTCAAAATTACGGAAGTCATCAAACCAATCATTTCGGTGCGTACCGGAAATAGCAATGAAATTATTCAACGTGCGGTCGTGATTGTGGAAGGGAAGTAGTGGCTTTTATCCTTTGATTCATTGGCTTGGTCAAGGAGGAAAATTTTCAAAATAAAAATATGAGTTCAACGATAGATTTAGGGATTGATTTGGGGACAACTAATTCCGCCATTGCACATTACCAAGAAGGAAATGTAGTGGTTTTTAAAAATCCAATTAACCTCAAGGAAACCTTAGCTTCCGTGGTAGCTTTTAAAAAAGATCGAATTATCGTGGGAGATAAAGCCCGCGAAATGTTGCAGAAGTCTAGCCAAAATGTATTCGGCTTATTCAAGCGAAAGATGGGAACAACAGAAACGTACCTCAAAGGAGATAGCATGGAAACGCTAACGCCCATTGAGCTCTCTAGCATGGTGTTGAAAGAACTGAAAAATTTCAATCATAAAGAAGTCACTACGGATTCGGTCGTGATTACGATTCCATCTGCCTTTGATACCATTCAGTCCAACGCGACTAAAAAAGCAGGTTACGCAGCGGGATTTAAAGAAGTGGTTTTGTTACAAGAACCGATTGCGGCATCCTTGGCCTATGCGAATAAAAGTAATTTGGATATTAGTGACGGGAAATGGTTGGTCTATGATTTAGGCGGCGGAACTTTCGACGTTGCCTTGACGGCGATTGACGACGGCGAATTGAAAATCTTAGATCACGAAGGAGATAATTATTTGGGCGGAACTGATTTTGATAAAGCCATTATTGATCAATTTATTATTCCTGAGTTGGAAAAATTAGGTCAGTTTGACAACTTGGTGAATGACTTGAAATTAGCGACCGGAAAATATAATCGCTTATATTATAAATTAATTTTCTTGGCGGAAGAAGCAAAAAAAATGCTAACCACAGGAACCGTCGCAGAGATCGAATTTGAAATTACCGATGATCAGGGCAAAGACTTAGAGGTTTACCTTGAACTTCCACGGGCAACTTTTGAAAAGTTTATCGCCGCAAGTATTGACCGCACCATTGAGTTGATTGATACGATTATTAGTCGCAACGAACTTTCGCAAACCGACTTGAAATGTATTTTACTGATTGGAGGCTCGACGTATATTCCTTACGTGCGCGAAAAACTCAAAGCCCAATATGGCATCGAGATGAATACTTCCTTAGATCCAACGACGGCAGTGGTGATTGGAGCCGCGTACTATGCGGGGATAAAACCCAAAAGAATTAAGCCTACGACGACGAGTACCCCGACGAATATTGTACCGTCTAAAGACTTTAAACTGGCTTACGAGCGAATTGTACGCGACGACTCGGGTTTATTGATCATCGCCGCAAAACGGGAGACCGAAGGTTTACAATACCGAATAAGCAGAACGGATGGTGGATACGATTCGGGAATGGTAGCCATGCAAGCACAAGTAACGCTCGATTTGCCTTTGGTGGCCAATACGCATAATGGTTTTTTATTACAAATTTTTGATGCGCAGGCGAATCCTTGTTTTCAAGAAGAAATTGGCATTACGCAAGGGAAGTTTAGCATTGACGGTCAGCCGCTGCCGAACAATATTTGTTTGGAAGTAGATGCCTTGGAAAATCAAACGACTTTCCTCGAACCAATCTTTAAGAAAAATGATATTTTGCCGTTGCGAAAAGTAATTACTAAGCAAGTATCGCAAACGATTTTGAAAGGATCGGATCAGGAGATTGTCATCAAAGTATTCGAAGGAGATATTGATTCGATTCCGGCGGCGAATAAGTTGATCGGGATGATTAGCCTCAGTGGAGAACATTTAGAACGCGACTTGGTCAAAGGCTCAGACGTGGAATTGACTTTAGAAATTACGGAATCTCGTGATCTGAAAGTAGCCGCTTATTTTACCCTGACGGATCAAGAATTTGAGAATACTTTTAGCAGCTCAGAATCTAATATTACGAAAGTAATTTTGTTGGCAGAGTTGCAAAGTTTTGAAGCCAATTTGAATCAACGGATCAAGGTATTGGAAAGAGAAGGCAATTACGAAGTAGCTGGTCGAGCGATGTCGATTAAAGCAGACATTGAAAGCTTGCGTACGACCTTAGACGCCGTAGTGGAAGATCAAACTTCCGACGATTTTTATATTCTGGATGTCAAAAAACGAGAAATAGCCAAGCAGATGCAGTCCGTTTTCAATACTTCTTTCTTAACCAAAACCATCGAAGATTACTACGAAGCTAAAAATCGTACTTCCGATTGGTTACTCGATAAAGATGCGATTGAGGCGGATCGAAAGGCTTTTGAGGACGCAACGGCGAATGAACAAAAGCTTTTGCGGGATGGAAATATTACGGCCATTAAAATGAAAATGAATCAGTTGTCTACTATTTCTCAACGCATCGCTAGACGTACGCCAATTACGAACGACGACATAGAAATGACGTATATGATGATCAAGTTTCATCCTTTCGTCGAACAAGAACGGGCGCAAGCCTTGATCGAAAAAGGGGATGAAGCGTTAATTAGTAAAAACCATAATGCTTTGATTAGTGTGATCAATGATTTGAGCAAACTCAAAAGTCAAGAAGGGAATAATGATTTGTTTAAAAATAAAGGAACAGGATTAAAGTAATTTAGGACCTTGAGGTAGCTTTAAAAAAAGACGAAAGTTTCCTCGTGGCTAAAACGTATTCTTTTGTAAAAAAAATAAAGCTAGTATAAAGAACTAATTCATGCCTTACCAAAATCCAATTCGCATTTTTTCTCCTTCGCAGCTCGAACAGCTTTCGCCTGCGACGTTGAAGAAATTGAAAAAAGAGATTTTACTATATTTTCAACTCACCGACGAATTAACGATCGAACGGAACGGACAAGAATTTGACAAGAATGAAGTCTTAGCAATTTTTCAAACCCTAGAGACGGAATTAGAAATACACCTACACATTTTTCAAAATAAAGCGTTACGCCAGTTTTTGCAAGATGGCTCGTTAGCCTTCTTCGAGGACGCCGCCGCGCAAGCTTTGGTCTTAAACGAAGGAAAGCATCGAGAAAAAATCAATGACTTTATTGCGGATGCCCTTAATCCGGTTACAGC
>CALFBG010000127.1 GCA_937951685.1 uncultured Saprospiraceae bacterium
ATGTTTTTGTTAATTCTATAATTCAAAATAGACTATGAGCTTTTTCAAAAAGTTTTTTTCCAAGAAAAAGGAAGAGGAGTTAGACCAGGGACTAGAAAAAACGAAGAGTAACTTTTTTAGTAAAATTTCTAAGGCAATCGCCGGTAAATCTACCGTTGACGTTGAAGTTTTAGACGAATTAGAACAAATCTTGATCGCTTCGGATGTTGGGTTGGATACCACCGTAAAGATTATTGAACGCATCGAAGAAAGAGTTGCGAGAGATAAGTATTTAAATACCAACGAACTCAACAATATCCTCAGAGATGAAATCGTCCAACTCCTAGCGGAGAATAATACGGAAGATATTGAAGATTTCATTCCTCCAGTAGATAAAAAACCTTATGTCATTATGGTGGTTGGCGTCAATGGTGTTGGTAAAACGACGACCATTGGAAAGCTTGCCTATCAATTCAAATTGCAAGGAAAAAAGGTGGTGCTCGGTGCGGGAGATACTTTTAGAGCTGCCGCAGTAGACCAACTAAAGATTTGGTCTGAACGCGTAGGTTGTGATTTTTTCAGCAAAGGAATGCATACTGATCCCGCGGCGGTTGCTTACGAAACGGTAGATTATGCCATTAAAAATAATTGCGACGTCGCGATTATTGATACTGCGGGTCGTTTGCACACCAAGATCAACTTAATGAACGAATTATCTAAGATCAAACGTTCTGCCAATAAAAGATTGGAAGGTACGCCACACGACGTGATGCTCGTTCTTGATGCGACTACTGGACAAAATGCGATTGAGCAATGTAAGCAGTTTACGGCCGCGACGGAAGTAAGCGCACTAGCCTTGACAAAGCTTGATGGTACTGCTAAAGGTGGTGTGGCGATTGGTATTTCAGATCAGTTTAAAATTCCTATTCGGTACATCGGAATTGGAGAATCCATTGAGCAACTACAAGTTTTTAATAAGAAAGCCTTCGTAGAATCTTTATTCAAAAAAATATAAGGCAAACGACTTAGTACTTTGTAATTTAAGCTCGTTTGTTTGCGTAGGGACAAAAAAAATTAGAACGGTGTACCGTTCTAATTTTTTTTGTTTTATTGAATCCTGAAGTTGTTTAGTCCAACTTCAAAACATCTAAGAATGCCTTTTGTGGTACTTCTACGTTACCAATTTGGCGCATCTTCTTCTTTCCTTTCTTTTGCTTTTCTAACAATTTACGCTTCCGAGAAATATCTCCCCCGTAGCATTTTGCGGTAACATCTTTTCGCAGTGCAGAAATGGTTTCTCGTGCGATAACTTTAGCACCAATCGAGGCCTGAATCGCAATCACAAATTGTTGACGTGGCAATAACTCTTTCAGTTTTTTACAAATTTTACGGCCAAAAGCTTCGGCTTTGCTACGGTGTACCAATGCCGATAAAGCATCTACCATATCTCCATTCAGCAAAATATCCAGCCGCACTAGATTCGATTCTCGATAGTCGGTCGGCATATAATCAAACGAGGCGTATCCCCGGGAGATGGATTTCAAACGATCGTAAAAATCAAATACAATTTCTGCTAAAGGCAATTCAAAACTAAGTTCTACCCGCTCGGTCGTCAAATAGGTTTGTTTTTCCAAAATACCTCGCTTTTCCATACACAAAGTCATGATCGTACCGATGTACTCTGGCTTTGTAATGATCTGAGCAGAAATATACGGTTCCTCCACGCGCTGTAAAGCAGAAGGATCCGGTAAATCATTTGGTGTATTCACCAAAATGCCTTCTCCCTTTTGCGTATAAGCCATGTAGGATACGTTAGGAATAGTCGTGATCACTTCTTGATCAAACTCTCGTGATAAGCGTTCCTGAATAATTTCCAAATGCAGCATACCTAAGAAACCACAACGGAAACCAAAACCTAAAGCATTAGAAGATTCTGGTTCAAACACTAAAGAAGCATCGTTGAGTTGTAATTTTTCTAAACTATCTCTTAAATCTTCAAAGTCGTCATTATCAATCGGATAGATTCCAGCAAATACCATTGGTTTTACATCTTCGAATCCTTGAATCGCTTCTCCCCAGGGCTGTTCTTTCGTGGTAATGGTATCCCCTACTTTAATTTCTTTCGAAACTTTAATCCCCGTAATGATATAACCTACGTTACCTGCACTCAAAGTTTTCTGAGGAATTTGCTCCAATTGCAAGATACCGATCTCCTGTGCTTCGTATTCACTTTCTGTATTCACGAATCGTACAACATCTCCTTTTTTCATGGTGCCATTCATAATCCGGAAATAGGCAACTACTCCTCGATAAGAATTAAACATTGAATCAAAAATCAATGCTTGTAATGGCGCTTTGGGGTCACCTTTTGGTGCAGGAACGCGATCTACAATTGCATTCATGATATCCTGTACACCAATGCCCGTTTTTCCACTAGCCAGTACAATGTCTTCTTTATCACAACCAATCAGGTCAATAATTTGATCCGATACCTCATCGATCATTGCACTTTCCATGTCCACTTTATTCAACACTGGAATAATTTCCAAATCGTGCTCGATGGCTAAGTAAAGATTAGAGATCGTTTGTGCTTGGATTCCTTGAGAAGCATCGACTAAAAGTAAAGCACCTTCACAAGCCGCAATAGAACGGGAGACTTCGTAAGAGAAATCAACGTGTCCCGGTGTGTCGATCAAGTTGCAAGTATATTTTTCACCATCCGTATGATTATAGTACATTTGGATCGCGTGGCTTTTAATGGTAATGCCCCGTTCGCGTTCAATATCCATATCGTCGAGCGCTTGCGCCTGCATATTACGAGCAGAAATAGTCTGCGTAAACTCTAATAATCTATCTGACAGCGTACTCTTACCGTGATCAATATGCGCAATCACACAAAAATTTCTAATATTCTTCATAGGTTGCAAATATACATAATTTGAATGACTGATGTTTCAAAAAAATAGCAAATCTTATTTCAAGTTGGAAGTAGCAAAACAAGTCCTTTATTGAGTTAACTACGCTTTAAAAACGTAATAACCGCAGCAAAAGTTTTGATTTTTTTAAGTTTAGCCTCCGCTAAGTGGCAAATGCTTCCCAATCACAACTAAAAAGAGGGCTACAATCGCTTGCAGCCCTCTTTTACAAAGGTTTTCTTCTTTTTAGATTGGCGCAACTTATGCTTTTTGAGCAATTCGCCTTGCATTTTTCTTTTGTAATCGTTGAGGCAGCAGCCGTACAAAAGTATTTCGTAGCCTTCGGAGGCGTACAAAAAAGACAATCTTATTTATTATTGATCGCCCTCCGTTGCCTTAGCTCGTTGCTTAGTCTTCAATTCCCTTAATGACTTTGATTAGGGAACTCGTATCAATACCACTTTTTATCTCGACGAGGATTCCGTCGGAAAGCCCTGTTTTGACGTAAGTTCGCTTAAAGCCATCTGCCGTTTTGAGTTCGACGAAAGTAGAATCATTTTTAAGGATTAAATCTCTTTCGTTGATGACGACTACTTTTTCTTTCCGATCGAGGATAATATCTGCACTGGCGCTATAACCGGCACGTAGGAAAGTCCCCTCCGTTGGGTTGACGGCTGCCCGTACTTCGAATTTAACGGTTCCTTCCTCAATTGTACCTTTAGGAGAAATATATTCTAACGTAGCGGCAAATTTTTCATTTTCGACGGCTCCTACGGTCATTTCTAAAGGCATTCCTTCTTTTAATTTTCCAACATCTGACTCATCCACTTGACCTTCAAAAATCAAAGAGCTCATGTTGGCTACACTTGCGATGGTCGTACCTTCGCTAAAGTTATTTCGTTCAATTACCGAACTTCCTACTTCTACGGGAACATCTAAGAGCATTCCACTAACGGTAGATATCACAATATTGGATATTTGACCAGAATTTCTGGTAGCACCTTCTCGTAATAATTGTAGATTATCAATGGCCGCATTCATTTCTTGTTTGCGAATATCAGCGTCTGCTTCGAATTGCTTCAAATTATTTTTAGCTGTGATTTCCGCATTATCCAAGCTCGCTTTTCTCACTTCCAGATCTACTTTGAATCGATTATAATCTACTTCAGAGATCAATCCTTCGTCAAACAAAGATTTTTGTCGAGCTTCTTCTCGCTTCGCATTTTCATAGTTGATTTTTGCATCTTCTATGTCAAGTCTTTGATTGTAGATTTGTCTTTGCCGCTCCAATTCTCGCTCTGCGGCTTTGAATCGAATTTTAGACAATTCTACACTAGATTGAGCACTATTGATATTGACTTCACTAGGCACCAATTTGACTTTCGCTAATTTGCTTCCTTTTTTAATAATTTGACCAGGCTCAACGTATAATTGTTCAATAACCCCTGAAACCTGAGGCTTGATCAATACTTCTTGTCGAGGCTTAATCGCTCCTGTAGCAACTGTTTTGCTAATGATATCATCGATCTTAGGTTTGATGGTTTCTAAGCGATCGGGTTCATCGTCAGAGTCTTGAGTGAAGTAGTAGCCTAAGCCTAAAGTAATCAGTAATAGGAGTAATCCTAAAGAAATCGCACAACCTTTGTTCATCTTGTTTTTTCTTTTGTTTTAAAGACGAGACGCTTCGCGTGTTACAACTAGTCCGTGTCTATTTTACGCTCCAGCTTTCGTCTTACAAATCTTTAAAAATTGAAGTTGGTTTAAAATGATGTTAGCCAAACAACTTCATTGTCAAATAAAATATCTAGTTAAAAAATGCAGCATTTTAAACTGCTCAATTCAATAGGCTCGTATTGTTTATGAGTAAGGGTTTTATCTAATCCATTACTTTTTTGCCGGAATTACAAATTTCCGTTCTTTATTTTCTGATTAAAACTTGCTGACTTACTCATCTCTCAATGCTTCCACTGGATGAATATTAGCCGCCTGCATGGCCGGAATCAGTCCTGCGATTGCTCCTGCAATGACGAGTACTACAATGGCAATCAATCCTACATTCAAATCCACTTCTGGGTTAGCGAAAAACTCGTCCCCTTCTCCGACCGCTAGGTTCATTAAGATAATAATTAAGGTACTAAATGCTAATCCTAGGTAACCGGCTATAGCTGTAATAAATACCGACTCCATTAAAATCATAGAGATAATTGACCCCGGAGTTGCCCCCATTGCTTTTCGAATACCAATTTCCTTTGTTCGTTCCTTAACGACAATTAGCATAATATTTCCTACGCCAATGACGCCGGCGAATAAACTTCCAATCCCTACGAACCAAGTGATAAACTTAATGCCAAAGAATAGCGCCATGATCTCTCGAAACTGTTCTTCGACGTTTTCGGACCAAATACCTCGATTGTCTTCTGGACTGATATCGTGTCGAGATTTAAGTAGGTTGACGATATCGTCTTCGATTTTACTGACCGTAACATTGGAATACATTGAGCAAACAAACCATCCAATTTGATTAGGTTGATTCGTTACTTGCTGCACCGTAGTTAGTGGAATGAAAATAGTAGTTTCATCTTCTTCTGCATCCTCTCCTTTTCGATCTGATTGTAGAATGCCGACGACTCGATAATCTGCGCCGCGAATGCGAATGAAGCCACCAATGACTTCTTCCCCTTCGTCAAATAATTCTTTACTGACTCTTTTACCGATGACGGCAATTTTTCGTCGATACTTTACGTCGAAATCATTTAAAAATCTACCTTCTGCTATTTTAATCGCATCAATATATACTAGGCTGGGCATATCTCCTCGAACATCAAAAGACCCTTTTTTATTTTTGCGCGTAATTTCTCCCGAAGACATCCACATCCGAGGAGCAAGATGTTCAATTTGATCCGAAAACTTAGTCTTAATGGCTTTCATATCGTCCATCGTCAAGCGTGCGACTCTTCCCGGAGGAAGACCTTTATATGGTAAAGTGGTACGATTAGATCCTGCGTACATACTATTTTTAGCGTGTCCGCCAAACATTCCCATTACCCCATTTTCTAAGCCTTGGGCTGATCCCATCAAAAAGACCAACATAAATATTCCCCAAAACACACCGAGTGCCGTAAGAAAAGTTCTCAACTTATGCTTACTAATGGTATTAAATATTTCTTGCCACTTATCTAAATCAAACATAGATCAATTTTTATGGGGTTTTAGCTTTTCATTGCTGTAACTGGATTCACGCGGACAGCTTGCAAAGCAGGAATAAGTCCTGCTACTGCGCCACTAACGATTAAAATAAGTAATGCGCCGACAACGACAGAAGTATTTACTTCAGGGTTTCTAAAGTACTCAATTTCAATCTCATTTTGCACCATGATTTGCTGGAGTCCAAAAATAACCCCAAGTCCAGAAGCAAGTCCGATATATCCCGCTACTCCTGTTAGGAAAATTGCTTCTTGGACAATCATACCAACGATAGATAAAGGCGTAGCACCGAGTGCTTTCCGTACACCAATTTCTTTTGTACGATCTTTCACGATAATCAACATAATATTACTCACGCCAATGACGCCGGCAATGATACTTCCAATACCTACAAACCAAATAAAGCCCCTGATAAAACTAAATACTGTTTGAAATTCTTGGTAGCTTTCAATCCCGTTACGAACGTAAACGGCTCGTTCATCACTATTTGAAAATTTATGTTTCAACGCAAATTGATTTCTAATCTTCTCTTCAATTATTCTAGATTCTTCCAGTGATGCGTCTCCTATTTCATAGATCAACATATTGATTTGATCAGTACCATCAATTTTTTGTGTGGTAGAGATAGGGAGGTAGATTTTCTCCATTTCTCGTGGACTTCCACTATCTGTAAAAACACCGACGATCTTATACTCTATCCCTTTTATTTGTAAGTATTCCCCTAAAACAGTCTCTTCTTTTTCAAAAAAACTTTCTTTTACCGTACGACCAATTACACAAACTTTTCTTGTCTTTTGAATATCGATATCATTAATATATCGCCCATCTGTCACACTAGTATTTTCTACAACTTGATGACTGGGGTGTACCGATCGAATATCATACGAAAAACTTTTATCTCCTCTACTAATGAAAAAAGTTCCATTCAAATAGTATCTCCCCGTCGTTAATCTTACCCCATCAATTTTGCTAGTCTTATCAAAATCATCGTTGTCCATTTTAATTCTTCTACCAACGGGTAATCCCTTGTAGGGTTTAGAAGTTTCTCCTGGAAACGCCCAGATACTATTAATTGCATCGTCTCTAAAATTATGAGTGATACTATTCTCCAGACCAGTTCCCGCCCCTAATAAGATAACGAGCATAAAAATCCCCCACCATACACTAAATGCAGTCAAAAACGTCCGCAATTTATGTTGCTGAAGGGAAGTAAAAATCTCCTGCCACTTGTCATAATCAATCATAAGCTTTCAATATGGGTTGCTACTATATAATACAATGAGGAAACTAAGAATTTGAAGTGTGGTAACTTTTATCGATTTGACCATCTTTAAATCGAATGACTCGCTTTGTCATATCTGCAATATCATTTTCGTGCGTAACGACGATAATCGTAATCCCCGCATCATTCACCTCTTTAAAGATTTTCATTACATCGTAAGAAGTTTTCGTATCCAAAGCTCCCGTTGGCTCATCCGCCAATAGCACTTTGGGCTGACCAATTAATGCTCTAGCAATCGCAACTCTTTGCTGTTGTCCACCGGATAGCTGAGTTGGTAAATGTTCTGCCCAATCTTTCAATCCTACTCGATCTAGATATTCTAGGGCAATCGCATTTCTTTTCTTGCGATCTACTTTTTGGTAATATAACGGTAAGGCTACATTTTCTAAAGCCGTTTTGAAGGTCAACAAGTTGAACGATTGGAAAACAAAGCCTAAGAATTTGTTACGGTATAAAGCTGCTTGTTTCTGGGAAAGGTTTTTCATTAAGGTATTATCAAGGTGGTATTCTCCTTCATCATACTGATCTAGAATTCCTAAGATATTTAATAAGGTAGACTTACCAGAGCCCGACGAACCCATGATTGATACGAACTCTCCTTCTTCTATATCCAGATTAATACCTTTTAAAACTTCTAGGTTATTGAATCCAGTCTTATAGCTCTTCCTAATATTTCTAAGCTTTATCATAGTAACTTGGGTGACTTAAATAAGTTAATCAAAAGTGGCGCAATATCGTAGACTTTATCATGCATCAGTTAATAGGACTAAAAATCGATCTCTTTTTCCTATGCTTCGCCCCTCAACAATAGCGCTACATTAGATTCCAAGTGCGCCTCAATTGGAAAACAAATCCTGCATGCTTAAGTGGACAAAATTATTTTAGTGTAAAGTCTAGTACACACTAAAATAAATAATACTATTTTGAAGGCTTCTTTTTAGTGAAAAAAAAATGCAGCTTAAATTCTATTTCTACAAAGCACAAAGATTAAGAACAAAGTACAATTTGTTGCAACTAATCGACAACCTACTCAATATTTCGGATAAAATTAAGTAATAAGTCCGTATTTAACTATAGTCTAATTATACTATTTATTCACTAGAAGAGTTGAAAATTCAATAAATACAAGGAATATCAGCTTGATCCATCACCTAAAGTTTGTGCTTTGGACTTAATTCCTCTACAGATTTCAAGCTTACATTTCAGCTTTTATCGTTTTCACCATGATCCCTCTCGCTTCAGATTGCATAGTAGTGCTCACTTGGAAAGGAATAAAAAAAGGGCGATTGCCTTAATTCACTAGCCTTGCTTTTTACCCGTTTAAGAATTTGTTCCTTATTATTTTTTCGTTCACTAGTACTGCTCCTCCGTTCAAAAGTAGCCATCCTAAAAGCAAAACCTCTCAATCTTTAAGCTTACGCACATTTAAATAACCAATACGGACTCTTTTAAGAAAAAAATTATGCTACCGCGCAGCTTTTCCACTAAATTTGCGTTTCTTTTACTGAGCACAAATTAGTTTTAACATAGAGCACATTTAAATGCATTGTAATAATTAAGCCGTTCACGGAATTAGATGAACTAATAATTTGAATCTTACTTTGTTACCTTGCAGTAAATACTTTATCATATAAAGTATTTAATTTCTGGATTGCATGAAATCCATTATTTTTGGAGGCTTTCCGCCAAGAATACGGGAATCTAATTTCCCGACACAAGCAATCCATCGAAATCTAAATAGACTCGTATTCTAGATTTTATTCACATGACCAAAGTAGTCACAACCTTTTTGGTTCTCGTTATGTTCTGTACATCCGCTTGTCGACTCAACGATTCGTCGGATGAAAAGACATTGGTTAACGTCGAAGATGAATTTATCATCGGGATGTGGGAAAACCTAAGTCCTATCAACCGAAGTTTTCGATTTGTTATTCAAACCATTAGTCAACAAGAATGTACGAATACAACCATTAATTTTTCGAAAGAAAAGCAAGGACAATCCTTAAGTTTTTCCTTGAATGATGTACAGTATCCAGAAAATTGTAATCCAGGACAAGCTCCTGCGCATGCCAATATTCCTTTTGCTAATTTAGAACCCGGTAGTTATAAAGTAAGTGTATATTTAAAAGAAACGATCGTTAATCACGGTACCCTAAGCGTTTCTTCCGTTGGCTATCAATTGCAGATGAATTCTGAAATTGGACTGCGAGTAGCGGATAAGCAGTTATTACGCATTTTTGATCAATCTGTTTGGGGCTACATTACTTATACCAATCCTGACGACGCGATTGCCGCACAGCAGGCTCGAACGGAAATTGTTGCGGGGAACGAAGCACAAACTTACCAAGCAGGGAATTATGGTTACTTCTCCTTAATCATTGATAATAGTAATAGTAGTAACCCCACCATGCTTGTCCCTAAAGAACCCATTAATGAGCTTTATGAATCTTTTCTCATCAAATATGATGGTGACTTGAACGATTTGAAGGATAAATTAGCAGCCCTCCGAGCGACTTACGCAGGACAACTCGAGTTTAAAATCACGAACTACACGGGGGAAGAATTGTAGCGCCGTATCTAAGTAGCAATACAAATTATTTTACTTCGCCTTATTTATATTTGGTCTTACTTTCCGATACTTCAAAGACGTAACCTTTGGCGAGAAATTCTTGGTACTTCAAGGTATCAAACTTATATAATTTTGCGGGACGATGTGCTACGCCTTCTTGAATTTGATCCAAATCAACGAGCAAATTCATAGATAGGATTTTCTTTCTAAAGTTGCGCTTATCTAACTCAGTGTCTAAAATTGCTTCGTATAAATGTTGCAATTCCGTCAGGGTAAACTTTGGTGGTAATAATTGAAATCCAACGGGGCGCTGTCGGACGCTTTGCTTCAGCCGTTCTACACAAGCCGTCAAAATTTCGGAGTGATCAAAAGCCAACTGATCAATTGACGCTACTGAATGCCAACTCGCCTTTGCCGCAAAAGACGAAGGACGCAATTTATAATCACTAATTTTTACCAACGAATAATATGCAATGGTAATAACTCGACCAAGTGGATGCCGATCGACACCACCAAAAGTCTTAACTTGTTCTAAGTATACATTCTTCAGACTAGTTAATTCTTCCAAAATACGCACAGCAGCCGTATCCAAATCTTCCGTAGGATAAACTAAATCTCCCGGCAAAGCCCAACTGCCCTCAAAAGGAGACTCCCCTCTTTTGATTAATAGAACTTTGAGATCACCTTCGTCAAATCCGAAGATCACATTATCAACTGAAAATGCAGATTGAAAAAATTTATCGAACACAGCCATACCCTTGTATTATTCTTAAAATCACAACTGAAATTTAAGGAAAGAAAGCGATCTAATCCATGATCAACACCCTTGTAGAGATTACACTTTAACTCCGCTATTTCAGCTAAAAAAATAATGCCTCCGCCAATGAAATTACGCACTTAGCGCAAAATAAGTAAGTAGTTATTAGCAAGGCTGCGGCAATTTAGTGATTTATCTAGTGCGTACAAAAGATTGTTTTAGATAATTAGTGTATTTTTCACAACTACTCTTGATTTCTTTTTCGTTTTTAAAGAATTTGCTAAGTTTTTATCGCTATTTTCGAGGTGTTCCTACGACCTTTAGCAATCCGCTGAGACGACTGATGACTTACAAATTGTCATAAATATTACTGGGAGGTCTAGTGATCGCTTAAAATTACTTAATTTTGTCTTCTGAATTTAGGCGCAGTTCTTTCGGCGTTTAATTGTACTCAATCGGAATATTCCACTTGAGTGTTCAAATCTCCAGCTGGAGCAAAATTGAACTATAAAAGCACTAAAACAAAATTAAATTTTCAAATTTCAACTAAGGAAGTAGCTTAAAACTTCTTCTCTAAATTATAACTTATGCAATTAGTGAAAACATTTACGGGGGTAATCTTACTACTTTGCGCTTCGCTCAATATCAGCTGGTCGCAATCCGTCGTCATCAACGAGTTTATGGCCGAAAATGATACGATTACGATGATTACCGACGAATCTTATCAGTATGATGATTGGATCGAACTCTTTAATCGAGGGAGTCTTCCCGTTGACTTAAGCGGTTATTTCCTCACCGATAAGCAAAATGAATTGAACCAATGGGAGTTTCCCTCAGGTACCATTATTCCAGCAAACGGTTATCTCATTGTTTGGGCAGATGATGATGAAAATCAAGGGAGCTTACACACCAATTTTAAACTCAGTAAAAATGGGGAGTTCATTGCGCTCCTTTCGCCCAGTTTGGAGATCATTGATTCCATCACGTTTGGGGAACAAGAAAAAGCGGTCTCTTTGGCTCGAATTCCAAATGGCTCGGGAGATTTTACCCAACGCGCGCCTACTTTTTCAACAAATAACGAAGGGACAACTTCCACTAACGCGGTACTAAGCAATACTCCGCTCTTCCAGCTTACCCCAAACCCCGCTACGGAGCAAGTCTTTTTAAATTTCTTCAATTTAACCAAGCCTACAAGCTATCAAGTTGAAATTTATACGCTAACCGGACAGCTTATTTATACGCATAATCAGCAATTTGCCATCGACCAAAGTAATCATCGCATTCCTTTGAACAACTTTAGTCCAGGTGTTTACTTTGTACAAGTCCAAAATACTACCACTCGTTTCAGTCAAAAATTGATTATCCGATAGTTAGATTCGCAGTCTTTTTAACTCAAATTTTTCATGATTAATCTTATCAGCGATACCGTAACAAAACCTACTCCAGCAATGCTCGCCGCAATGATGTCCGCCGAGGTTGGTGACGATGTTTTTAGAGAAGATCCTACGGTCAATGCCTTGGAAGCTAAAGCGGCTGCCCTATTTGGGAAAGCCGCTGCGCTATTTTGTCCCTCGGGCACCATGACGAACCAAATTGCGATTCAAGGACACACCAAGGCACTCGATGAAATGATTTGCGACGAGTATTCTCACGTTTATCAATACGAAGGTGGCGGATATAGTTTTAATGCTAGAGTTGCGGTCAACCTCATCAAGGGACAACACGGAAAAATCACCGCTTCGCAAATTGAAGCCGCCATCAAGCCTTTATACGACTGGTTACCCGAATCTAGACTAGTCGTTTTAGAAAATACTTGTAATAAAGGTGGCGGAAGCTATTATGAACTTTCAGAAATTGCGCCGATCCGAGCATTGTGCAAAGCAAACGGTTTGCGCTTGCACTTAGACGGTGCGCGACTATTCAACGCTTTGGTAGAAACCCAAGAAACAACTTTGGCCTACGGAGCAATGTTCGACAGTATTTCTATTTGCTTATCAAAAGGATTGGGTGCGCCCATCGGTTCCCTGCTCATTGGAGATGCGGAATTTATTCGTCAGGCTAGACGAGTACGAAAAGTAATGGGCGGCGGTATGCGACAGGCTGGTTTTTTGGCTGCTGCGGGCATTTATGCTTTAGATCATCACGTAGATCGCTTGAAGGAAGATAACGATCATGCCAAACGGCTGGGAGAAAAATTAGCGCGTTTGAGTTACGTAGAAAATGTTCGTCCGGTCAAGACTAACATTGTCATTTTTGACGTAGCGGCTTCCATGACAGCCGCTTCCTTTCTTGAAAAATTAGCCGCGCACGGTATTAAAGCAGCGCCTTTTGGTCCACAGACTGTACGTTTTGTCACGCATTTAGATTTTACGCCCGCGATGTTGGAGCAGGTGCTTGAAATATTACCTAGTCTCGGTAATTAATTCGCAAATCTGCAAGTACTAAGGTGAGCTACCACTAAAACGTAAAAAAGGGATTTGCTACAAAGCAAATCCCTTTTTTGGGCTTCCACCCTATCTGATTCGAGCCATTAAGTCTCTTCGATGTTTCTTTTTTTCAATTCATCCCGAATTTCAGCTGCTCGCTCATAGTTTTCTTCTCCGAGTACTTCATCGAGCATTTTAGTCAAGTCTTCATCTGAATAACTAGACAAGGCGCTGGCTTTTGCTTTTTTCTTGCGCTTTTTAGGCGTTTTAACGGCAGCAGCATTTTCTTCTGGTTCTTCCAAAATAACGCCCGCAGCATCTAAAATAAATTCATACGTAAAGATGGGACACTCAAAACGAACGGCCATCGCTAAGGCATCAGAAGTACGAGAATCAATTTCGATAATTTCGCCATTTTTATGACAAATCAATCTGGCATAAAAAATACCGTCTAATAAATTATTGATAATTACTTCTTTGAGCTCAACTTCGAAGGTTTCCAAAGCATTTTTAAATAAATCGTGGGTTAGGGGACGATTCGGTGTCATCCGTTCCATTGCAACAGCAATAGCTTGTGCCTCAAATCCTCCAATTACGATAGGTAATCTTCTTGAGCCTTCCTGCTCTCCAAGTACTACGGCGTAGTTATGCGACTGCGTCACACTGTGGGAAAGAGCAACAATATCCAGTTCAATCTTCTTCATATTTAGATACTACAAAATTGTCAATTAGAAGATAAAATACGTTGGAGCTTTAGTTTTAATGATGCCAACTTATGATGCTAAGTGGCGTAAAGCTTCCTTTAAAGTCGTATTTATATAAGTTTATAGCGATTAATCCTTTCATTCTATACCAACTACTGTACCACATCCCCACAAAAAATTAATCGGATAAATCTCGTACTCATTTTATTCAATTTACAATTTAAATTAAAGAAACTCAAACGGTAAGTCGAATTAGGGCACAAAACTAATCAAATAATTTTAAAATAATCCCCCAGCGGCTGATGATTTTTTAATTAATCCTGATTTGCGACCAAGCGCAGGGACGATAGAAACTAGTATCAGCTTTTTATAAATACAATGAATTAGTCCAGAAATTGTTCAAAAGAAACAATTTCTGGACTGCTGTAAATATAAATCCTAGCAGTTGATCGAAAGCTAGTTCGCTGCTTTGAATTTTTTGTATGCTTCCGTAAAGCGAGGAATCACATCAAACAAATCACCACAAACGCCATAATCGGCAGCTTTGAAGAAAGGTGCTTCGGGATCTTTATTAACCACCACAATTACTTTAGAGCTATTGACACCTGCTAAGTGCTGAATCGCACCAGAAATACAGATGGCAATGTATAAATTGGGACGAATCGCAACACCTGTTTGTCCTACGTGTTCGTGGTGAGGGCGCCAGCCCGTATCTGCGACAGGTCTAGAACAAGCAGTAGTTGCTCCCATTTCAGTCGCTAATTCTTCGATAATTCCCCAATTCTCCGGTCCTTTTAATCCTCTACCCGCAGAAACGACTAATTCTGCTTCTGGTAACGGCACGGTGCCTTCGATCGTTTTTACTTCCTTCACGGTTACTTTTCCTG
Source organism: uncultured Saprospiraceae bacterium (assembly GCA_937951685.1). GTDB lineage: Bacteria > Bacteroidota > Bacteroidia > Chitinophagales > Saprospiraceae > CALFBG01. Next base: position 14,724 of record CALFBG010000127.1, read on the forward strand.
CGGGTACCGCAAGGTCTAAGCTTTCGACCGCTACTTTTTCTCCTTGCATTTCGGGTGCCATAGCATTTCCCATCAGGGATAATACTTTCACCGCGCTGCTAATTTTAAAATGTGCCATTGCTTTTCCAGAAAACACATTTTTACCAACAGTAAAGCCATCCGTTAAGTCAGGAAGTGTGTTTACACCTGCGACAGAACCCGCTTTTAATTTAACGGCTAGTCGTCCTAAGATTGATTTTCCGGTAGCAGAGTGTGCGACAATCACAACGGAAGCGCCTAATTTTTCGGCGGCTCCAGCGATGACGGAACTATATACTTGACTATCAAAATTTGCTAGATGATCACTGGTTACGTTATATACTTTATTTGCACCGTATTGCCCCAAAACACCGGCATCCTCTATTGTCCCTAAAGTCAACGCTTGGCAATCTACGCCCATTAACTTTGCTACTTTGCTTGCGTAACTTACCGCTTCTAATGCTCCTTTTTTAATTTGTCCCTTCGGACTTTCTGCATATACTAAAACAGACATATTTTTTAAGTTTTATTTTTTTAGGAAAAGGCGATTGCTATTTATCGGTTATAGCTCAGCCATTTGTAACGAAAAACGAAAAGTAGCTTAAATAATTTTCGCTTCTTCGTGCAGCAAACGCACCAATTCGTCCATATTTTCAGGATCGACCATCTTTACTGCTGATTTTGCGTCAGGCAATTGATAGCTTACTACCCTTACTGGATCTTCGCAATCTACCGCTGCTACCACTTTTAATGGCTTGCGCTTCGCAGACATAATCCCTCTCATGTTAGGAATTCGCTGTTCTGCCATACCTTTAGCGGCACTCACTACGAAAGGCGCTTCTACCGATACAATTTCGGTTCCCCCTTCGATATCTCGCTCGATTACTGCCGCATTGCCTTCCATTGTTAATTTAGTCCCGTAAGAAATAAAGGGCAAATCCAACAATTCCGCCAACATAGCGCCAACTTCCGATCCATTATAATTGATCGTTTCTTTACCTAAAAAGATCATATCGTAGTCATTTCCTTTTGCTACCGCAGCAATTTGTTGCGCGACAAAATAAGCGCTCTTAGGCTCAGCATCAACTCTAATCGCATCATCTGCGCCAATCGCCATTGCTTTACGAATCACCGTGTCATTGGCAGCTGGACCAACATTGACAACCGTTACAGAACCTCCAGCGCTTTCTTTCAACTCCAAAGCCCGAACCAAAGCATACCATTCATCATAAGGATTCATAATAAATTGTATACCATTAGCATCTAAAGCCGTATTATCCGAAGTAAAGGCTATTTTTGCTGTTGTATCCGGCGTTTTGCTTACACAAACTAATAATTTCATATTTTTGGTGAGATTTGTTATGATAGAAAATTTCGTTGCAAATATATGCAAAATAATAACAAAATGCGAGTCCTTAGCGAAATTTCGCCAAATACAAAAACGAAACCATAAACAACTGCATATCAGTTAATTAAACTAATATTCTAAGAGATATCAAACATAATTTGACATTAAAATGATTAAACTCAGCCTATGGAATCTGATAGATTAAAACAACTTTATTCTTTTTTGGAGCAGAGCCCCGGCGATGCTTTTATCCAATTTGCAATCGCCAAGGAATATGAAAACTTAGCGATGGACGACCAAGCTTTAACATTTTATCAAAAACTAGTCACTACACAAGCGGAATACGTAGGTACTTATTATCATTTAGGCAAACTTTACGAGCGTAAAGAAGCCTTCGAAAAAGCTTTTGCGACGTATAAGCAAGGTATGATCGTTGCCAAAAAGGCGGGAGATCAACACGCTTTCAACGAATTGGCGGGTGCCAAGTTGAGCTTGGGTGATGACGAAGATTTTGAGTAAAAAAGAGGTTTAGCGCTTAAACCAGTTTTTGATGCTTTTGCGACTAGCAATCAAGAGGCCAAATAGCAGTAATAGTGGCCAGATATTAACTAAGCCTAAAGCAATGTCTTGGATTAATTCCCAGCCATTACCGAAGCCTTGCTGTAGCTTTGTCCAAAATGATTTTTTGTAAACCGCAGGTGCTTTAACGTAGGCCACTTCTTGGTAAATTTCAAGGGTCACCGTACTTAGGGCTGTTTTGTTTTGAATGTATTTCAAACGCCCTTCAATCGCTTCAATCTCTTCTTGAATGACGCGAATCTTATCTTCTGCCTCCAGAATATCTTTAACCGTTTGAGCTCTTTTTCTTAAAATCTCAACGTAACGATCTCGTACTTCTTTTTTGGTGGCGAGTCGACTACTAATATCGACAAACTCTTCGGTGACATCTTGCGCATTAATTTTGGTATAATTGGTATGAATAGATTCTTTTTCTGCTTCCGCAAGAAAAGTATCCATTTGTGCAGAAGGCATTCTGATGGTCAAGCTATTACTGATGGAGTAGTTGGTATTTTGTTGATCCATATTCGTGATCAATCCTTCGTACTTTGCGGAGAGCGCTTCTATTTTTTTAGTACTTTCCTTTAAATCTTTAACTTGAAATTTAATGCGCGCAGTTTTAATAATTTTGCGGGCTACCTGAATCGCATTTCCCTGATTGCTTGTCCCATTATTATTAGTTTGGGTCGAACTAGTCGAACTACTTTCGGGAGCTTGATCCACGAGATCATCGTAAGCGACGGTTTGACTTTCATTTTTGGCTTCCGATTGATAAGAAGCATTTCCTTGGCAAGCGCCAAAAACTAAGAGGGTAAGTAATAACATTCCAGCGTATCGAATCATGGCAAGCTAAAGTTTAGTGGCGTAAAAAATAAAATCGCTTTCGCTTCCTGTGCTTTCTGTTGACAAAGCGATTGAGTAGGCTAAAATCGGCTCTCTTCCATTAAGATGCCCCATTTATTTATTTTGGTGTGTCGCTATTACGGAGTTACCCTTCCTTTGTACTTGATTAACATTTATGGCTGGAAATTTTGTAGCGGCTAATTTCCTAATCGTTTTTTTACCCGCTCCAAATGACTTTCTAATAAATGATACCAAGCTAGGGTCTCTAGTTCTTGTTGCCGCAAGCGGCGTAACGCTTTTTCAAAATAATTGAGTGCCAATTGGAGCATCGCGGGTTTAAGTGCCGCGGCTTTGCCTTGTATTTCTTTCTCCGTGACAGCTAGGCTTTGTCCTTCTTTTTGTAAATGATACAAAACGATATTTGGCCTTTCCGAATTAAAATCAGCTACTAAATCTTGCAAATCATCCAGTACTTGCAAACCGGCTGCATAGTCGGTAAAAGAACTAAGCAAACAATGGTAATTATCGGTAGCTCTTTTACTCGATAACATATATAAGGAGTCGATGGCAATTTTACCTACGGCGTATTTTTGTTCTGCGTATCGCTCGAATGCTTCGATATCTTCGTATTGCGATTTTTGTTTTTCGGTGGCAACTGATTTATAAAATTCTCGTTTCCGTTCGTTCCAAATGGTCCACAATTCAGAATTGATGGGAAAAATCTGACAAAGTGTTTTGATACATTCCTCTTCTAGGTAAGAAGTTTCTTCGAGTGTTTTTGGCGAAAAGGCAATACCTGCGTCGATGAAATTATCCTTAGAACGCATCGAATTGTAAAGCATAAATCCAGCGAATGCCAGTAAATCTAACTTTCTACTTGGTAAGCTATCAAAAGCCTCACTAAAGTAATGAGGAAAACATAAGTACTCGGTTCGGTTTCCTTCAAAATTGATCAAGTTTTCTTTGATCCAATCTGGAAAAATGAGTAGCTCTACGTAATTCTTAAAGCGGTCAATTATTTGTTCTTTATCCATAAGGTAGTGATCAGTGTTTCCTTCTTTTTATGAGTTGGTGTTCGGCACCAAATAACTTCCAGTAAAAACCAAATTTGCTTGACCGCACAGCCAGATATCTTTAATCGTTTGGTCTTCATGGGGTACAAAATGTACGGCCAATTTCCCTCCTTTAGCTTTAATCGCCACTCGTTGGCGGCTGGGAGTTGGTTGGTCTAAATAATAAGCAATTGCGGCGGCTGTAACGCCCGTTCCACAGGATAAGGTTTCATCCTCTACGCCCCTTTCGTACGTCGCCACTTCTACTCCCTTAGCCTTTTTTTCAACAAAATTGACATTGACACCTGCTTTACGAAAGCGTTTCGAATAGCGTATCGCACTGCCTACTTCTACTACATTAATATCGTCAATATCTTCTACAAAAGTTACAAAATGTGGAGAGCCCGTATTCATTAAGTAGTAATCGTCTCCGACTTCAATCGAGTCGACGTCCGACATTTTCAATTCGATTTGCGAAGCTGGTTTTACCAACGCCTCGTGTACTCCGTCGATCGCCAAAAATCGACACGTTTCGCCAATCAAGCCCAAATGATGTGCAAAAGCGACAATACAACGACCGCCATTACCACACATCGAACTTTCGTTGCCATCTGCATTGAAATAAATCATTTCAAAATCATAGTCTGGATGTGCTTGCAGCAAAATTAATCCATCGGCACCAATCCCAAATCGTCGATCACAAATCAACCGAATTTGCGCTGTATCTTTTTTGCTTAAGTGAGTCTGTTCCCAATTGTTAATCAGGACAAAATCATTGCCAGTACCTTGATATTTATAGAAAGGAATTTCCATGGGCGTTATTGCTGCTGCTGAGTTTCCATCTCTTTTGCTTTGATGGATTCTTCGGTGTGTATTTCTGAAGGAATAAAAGGAATATCTAGGCTAACGTGGCGGTACCACATTGCCAAAACAATTAAGACAATAAAGACGAGAGAAATCATTGAAAATTTCCATCCCCAGATGTTTCCCGATTCGGGGAGTGCTTCTTCTTCCTGCTTATTTTTAGGTGTATTGGTCATCATCATTAATAAAGGCTAATTTAGGGTTAAATTTTTACACTTTCAAATGCAAAATCTACGTTATTAGATCAACGACCAATTAAAATCTAAAAGTATTCTTGCTTTTTTATAAAAACTACGGATATATGTCATTAATTTATTAAGTTTTTATTGATATATTCAACTAGTATGATTAAATTGTTGTTAAGATAAGACACCATTCAGATTCAATATATAGTTACAGCGAAACTTGATCTCAAAAAGAGTGATTGAAAGACTTAAATTTTCTTTTTTAGAAATTTAAATTTTATCCAAGTACTTACCAAGCTTAGCTTTTGTTTTGGAATTTTTTTTGATTCGTTTTTTGAATAAAAATACATGAATACTTCTATGAAAAACTTGGGTTTACTAATTTTAATTTCCTTGATCAGTTCTGTTGTTTCCGTAGCCTTATATCGCTATTTCGAAGAACCCCGCGAAGTACTGTATCGTCCCATTAGTCCAGCACTACAAGCGAACTACTCCAGTACCGATGAAACTTTGTCTGCGAGCAAACCTAGACAATTTATATCGTCTTCTCCTACTAACTTTATCAGTGCCGCAGCTATCGTTACCCCCGCAGTCGTAAACATTAGAGCGACGCAAGCCAACGAATACGATTTCTTTGGTGGTTCTTACGGAGGCTCTTCTGGTTCAGGAGTTATTATCTCTCCCGACGGTTACATTGTAACCAACAACCACGTAATTGAAGATGGTAAGATTATTAAAGTTACTTTGAATGACAAAAGAAAATACGAAGCAGAAGTCATTGGCACCGATCCAAATACCGATTTGGCGCTGTTGAAAGTAAAAGCTTCCAATTTACCCTCGCTCGTTTTTGGCGACTCTGATTCTATCCAAGTAGGAGAATGGGTATTAGCCGTTGGAAATCCTTTTGACCTAGAATCTACCGTTACCGCAGGAATTATTAGTGCTAAGGGTAGAAATATTAATATCCTAGAAGGTTCCGCTTCGATTGAGTCTTTCATTCAAACGGATGCTGCCGTTAATCCTGGAAATAGTGGTGGTGCCCTCGTCAATACGAACGGAGAATTGATCGGAATCAATACTGCCATCATCACCAAGTCCGGAAAATACGAAGGATACTCTTTCGCCATTCCCGCGAATCTTTCTAAAAAAATTATCCGTGATTTAAAAGATTTTGGTATCGTACAACGTGGATTCTTAGGCGTACAGATTGATGACGTCAACGATGAAATGGCCAAAGAGTTAGACTTAAAATTAGTAGAAGGAGTCGTACTCACACAAGTTAATCCACGTAGTGGCGCAGAAGATGCTGGTCTCCGAAGAAAAGATGTTTTAATCCAAATTAATAATATCAAAATTAAAACGGTTCCTGAACTCCAAGAACAAGTTGCCTTGTACCGACCAGGAAATAAAGTAAAAGTACACTACATTCGCAATGGAAAAAAATACAAAACGGATGTCATCCTTAAAAACGGAAATAACTCCACTTCCATCGTAGATGTTAAAGATAATAGTGAAGAGGCTATTTTAAGTAACCTCGGTTTTGCCTTAAGAGATTTGCGCTCTGGCGAAAAACGGCGGTTAAAAGTGGAGGGCGCTTACGTTAAAAGCATTACGCGAGGAAGTAAAATAGAACGCACGAATATGGACCCCGGTTTCATTATCACGAAAGTGAATAACAAAGAAATCGGCAACGTACAAGAAATTATTAATCTACTCAAAAAAGTAGAAGGGAAAGTCATGCTGGAAGGAATTTACGAAGGTTACGAAGGAGAATACGGCTATACTTTTACCAAAGAAAAATAAAGCTTTAGACTTTATCCTTCCCTTCACCTCATACGCTAAAGATAGCGACCCAATGGAAGATGCAGCTAATCCTGCACCTTCCATTGGTAATTTAGGGATACCTACTCCCTTCCGGTAGCCAATTCAAACTAGGCTTTCACCTACTTAATTAGCTGAGAATCAAACCAGTACTCCCTGCCCTACTCAAAGGCTACAAAATAAACCCGAATTTTCGTTTTCCAAACCTTAAGGGATGGCTCATATTTTTGTATTTTGTTGACCTAACCAATATAACAATAAGAAAATATGGCGAAAATAGATTTAGATTTTAATAAGAATGAGGATGCCATGAAACTTGCTGTCTCCAAACTCAAAAGAAAACTTGATAAAATACATCAAGGTGGTGGTCCCAAAAAAATTGAAAAACTTCACAGTAAAGGTAAATTGACCGCTAGAGAAAGAATTGATCTGTTGATTGATCCTGGCTCAAAAGTATTAGAAATTGGAGCGTTGGCAGGTTACGAAATGTATCCGGAATATGGCGGTTGCCCAGCGGCGGGCGTCGTGGTCGTAATCGCTTACGTCAGCAAACGACAATGCATGATTGTAGCTAATGATGCTACCGTAAAAGCGGGTGCTTGGTTTCCCATTACGGGAAAGAAGAATTTGCGCGCACAAGAGATTGCAATGGAAAATCGACTACCTATCATTTATTTGGTGGATAGCGCGGGGGTCTTCCTCCCTCTCCAAGATGAAATTTTTCCTGATAAAGAACACTTCGGTAGAATCTTTCGCAACAATGCTAAAATGTCGAGCATGGGAATTCCTCAAATTGCCGCCATCATGGGCAGTTGTGTAGCGGGTGGTGCTTATTTACCAATCATGTCGGACGAAGCACTGATCGTAGAAGGTACAGGATCCATCTTTCTGGCGGGGCCTTACTTGGTTAAAGCCGCGATTGGGGAACAAGTAGATAAAGAAACTTTAGGTGGTGCGACCACGCAGTCTGAGATTTCGGGGGTCACGGATTATAAAATGCCCGATGATAAAACTTGCTTGGAGACAATTAGAGAATTGGTTGATAAGTTTGGGCGATTTGAAACCGCAGGTTTTGATCGCGTAGAACCGCTTGCCCCAAAATTGGACATGAATGAACTTTTGGGTCTTTTCCCAGAAAACGCTACCAAACCTTACGACAGTCTAGAAATTATTAAGCGACTTGTTGATGATTCTAAATTGACGATTTATAAAAAAGATTATGGCAAAACGATTATTTGTGCTTACGGGCGCATTGATGGTTGGGCTGTAGGCATCGTAGCCAACAATCGACAAGTCGTCAAAAATAAGAAAGGAGAAATGCAATTTGGTGGCGTGATTTATTCCGATTCTGCCGACAAAGCTAGTCGCTTCATCATGAATTGCAACCAAAAGAAAATTCCTTTAGTTTTCTTACACGACGTTACGGGCTTCATGGTGGGTACACGTTCTGAACACGGCGGAATCATCAAAGATGGCGCAAAAATGGTGAATGCGGTTTCTAATTCTACCGTTCCTAAGTTTAGTATCGTGATGGGTAATTCTTACGGTGCCGGTAATTACGCCATGTGTGGAAAAGCTTATGATCCACGACTCATTGTCGCTTGGCCAACGGCTAAGATTGCGGTTATGGGCGGTTCGCAAGCCGCTAAAGTTTTGCTACAAATTCAAGTCTCTTCCCAAAAAGCGAGAGGAGAAGAAATAGATGAAGTCGCAGAACAGAAAATGTTTGATGAGATCAAAGCAAAATATGATCGACAGACTTCTCCTTACTACGCGGCTTCGCGCTTGTGGGTAGATGCCATTATTGATCCGATGGAAACCAGAAAAGTAATTTCGATGGGCATCGAAGCAGCAAATAACGCCCCCGTAGAGAAATTTAATCCGGGTGTTATTCAAACCTAAACACTAGGTTTAGCCAACGATGTGCTTATCCAGCGTCGGTGTAAATTTTATTTACAATTAGAAGTGTTAAGTACTAAGACAAATTATTTTACTTATTAACTTGCATCATCTTTTGAACAGTCTCTTCGTTACTCAAAGCCTTCCTAAGCAAAGGCTTAGGGCGGTTTTCGCGCCTCAATACTGATCAAAATCTAACACAATTTAATGGCAAAGTAATTTTGTCTTAGTACTTATACCGACGCTGATTGATAAGCTATATTTCGAAATTGTTTTAAATCAGACTTTATTCGCTTTGTCAGGCGATTCTTTTTTTCAAAATACATACTGTGAATTTACTCGCCAAAACATTACAAGGATTAGAAGACGTTTTAGCCGAAGAGCTGAAAGCCTTAGGGGCAAAGCGCATCAAAGTTTTAAAAAGAGCCGTCGAATTTGAAGGAGATAAAACTTTGTTGTACCGCGCCAACCTAGAGTTGCGTACGGCAATTCGAATTCTGATGCCGATCAAAACTTTTCGTGTGCGGCACGAGAGTGCGCTCTATTCTAAGATCAAAAGTATTGATTGGACGAGTTACATGGGGCTAAAAGAAACCTTTGCGATTGATGCGACCATCCATTCCCCTTACTTCAATCACTCGAAGTACGTAGCATTAAAATCAAAGGATGCCATCGCTGATCAGTTTAGAGAAAAATTTGATCGCCGACCAAACGTTAACATTATCAATCCTAGCCTCCGCATCAACATTCACATTAATGATGACAATTGCATTGTCTCGCTGGACAGTTCTGGAGATTCTTTGCACCGACGGGCGTATCGACAAGAGAAAGTAGAAGCACCGATCAATGAAGTACTTGCCGCAGGTATGATTTTGCTTTCTGGTTGGAAAAGAGATTGCCTTTTTATGGATGCCATGTGTGGTTCGGGCACCCTTGCGATTGAAGCGGCGCTTTACGCTTACAATATTCCGCCACAATGGCAACGAGATTATTTTTGTTTTAAAAAATGGAGAGATTTCGATCCTCAACTTTGGGCGTCCATTCGAGCAACCGCGGAAAGTAACTTTCGGAAACACGAGTTTCCAATTCTAGCTTCCGATTTAGACTTTAAAGCCGTCCGCATTACCGAACGGAATATTTTGACGGCAGATATTGAAGGTAAAATTGAAGTGGAACGCAAGAAATTTGAAAAAGTAGAACCGCCTCAGCAAAAAGGAATCCTAATGTTGAATCCTCCCTACGACGAACGACTCGCCATTAAAGATATCAAAGCTTTCTACTCCGAGATTGGCGATAAGCTAAAAAATTCTTTCGCGGGTTACGAAGCTTGGATCATCTCTTCTAACCTTCCAGCTCTCAAAAGCATCGGTTTGCGCCCTTCGCGTAAGATTAGTTTGTACAATGGTACACTAGAATGTAAGTTTTTGAAGTTTGAAATGTATGACGGTTCTAAAAAAACGAATCGGAAGCCAAGAGAAGATCATGCTCCCGAAGCCTAAACTTATCAAAGCTGTTTTTTTAAAACATAAAAATCACTGCCTATGCTTTTCTATGCTCAACGTTCTTTCGGTCAACTGCGAAGCTTTAGTTGCATCCTTGTGATCTTTATGTTCCCCTTACTGGCTGGCGCGCAACTAACCTTATCTTCCCAAGCAGCAAATTTTCAGTTTACCTTGCCGACGATGCAAACTGCGGCTTTTCTATTTCCATTGCAACATACTTTTTCAACTACTGAAAATTCCTCCTCCAAGCGATTGAGCAGGAGCTTATTATGGAAGCTTCCTCCTCCGCTCACCACCACGGAGCAACCCAAAGCATATTGCTTTAAAACATTAGCGCTATTTTGTAAAATTGAAGTACAATTAGAAGAAATGAGTAGGATTCCCGTCAAATTTAGACTGGGTAGCGTAGACTATGTTGACCAATTGGAATCTAAAAGATAAGCGTAGCGCATATAAATTTAAGGAGTACTGTGACAGGGTAAAAAAAAGAAAGCTTGGTAGAAAACTCTACCAAACTTCTTATATATAGGCGCATGATTTAACATTTAGGGGTCAGGTTTTATTATTACTTATCAAAACCTGACGGATATTCTACGTTATATATAAGAGAAAGTCAATTTCCATGCCAAAGGAATATACAAATAGTATACTATATGTGTCTAAATGACGGAATCACATTTTCAACTCACTGTTTGTCAAATAAGAACACATTCTTTTATTTTCATATTTTATTTTTTACACTGTCACAATAGATCACAAATATCTCGTACGCCTACTGGTCGCGCTACGGTATAACCTTCTCCGTGCTCTACGCCGATGGGACGACCTAAAGATCGAGACTTGGATAACAAGAAATCAATAAAGCTTTTCGAGGAGATTGGTGTGGCTGGTTCTTCCGAATAAGTCTCTTTTGCATTTGGCGAAAAAAACTGCGAAGAAAAGCACTGAATCAATTCCATTTTTTTATCAATGTAGGGCGTTATGTCCACGACAAAGTCTGGTTTAAGGTCGTAGTCTTGGATATAATGATAAATAGCTTGCGGTCGCCATTTCGCTTGTGGCTCGCCGTTTGCTTCTTGCGTTTCAATTTTGACTAATCCAGCTAAGAAACAAGCATCGGAGATTAGTTTGGCTGCACGACCATGATCAGGATGTCGGTCATTGATAGCATTTGCCAAAACGATTTGTGGTTGGTATCGACGAACCACGCGTACAATTTTTAGCAGATTTTCTTCTGTGTGCTGGAAGAAGCCATCTGCCATTCTAGCATTTTCTCGCACGAGCGCTCCCATGAGCTTTGCGGAGTCCGCCGCTTCTTGATCTCGGATTTCGGCAGAACCTCTACTCCCCAATTCTCCACGGGTTAAGTCGAGGATTCCGATTTTTTTTCCTTGATCAATTTGTTGTAATAAAGTCCCACTGCAGGCCAATTCAATATCGTCAGGGTGGACGCCGATGGCGAGGATATCTAATTTCATAATGATGTTAAGGATAAATAAAAATTACAGTAGTTTAGCAATGGCTTTTTTGACTCGCGAAGCAGTCGGACTGGTAAAAGAGTAGAAATAATCAACAACTTTACCATCTTTATCTACTAGGTATTTATGGAAATTCCATTTTGGTGTAGAATTTACTTGACCGTTCAATTGTTTATCCGAAAGGAATTTAAAAAGCGCATCTGCATTTTTACCTTTTACACTCAGTTTGGCAAAAATAGGATAATTCGCTTGATAATTCAAAACGCAAAATTCTTGAATTTCTTTCCCTTTCAAAGGCTCTTGTCCCGCAAAATCATTCGAAGGGAAAGCCAAAATTTCAAAACCTTGATCATGAAATTCGTTGTATAGGGTTTCCATGCTTTCGAGTTGTGGTGTAAAACCACATTTAGAAGCGGTATTGACGATGAGTAAGACTTTGCCTTTGTAAATTGACAAATCCACATCTTCGCCCTCAATGTTTTGCACAGTAAATTGATGAATACTCTGTTTGTTCGACATTTATTTTTTTATTAGCCTAATACCTTTCCGATGGTTTTTGTTCACCACGAAGTAATAATAATGTGAAGTTATTTAAAAATAGAAAGCTGAAATGGACTTATTATCCATTTCAGCTCTTTTAAGCATTATAAGTTAAAGTATTGACGGACAATTTATCGCACTAAGGTCACATCTCCACTTAAGGTTACTTCTCCATCCGGTGTGTTTAGTTTTACTAAATAGACCAGAACGTCCGATGGATGTTCTTTGCCATTAATCCGACCATCCCAGTTACTTCCAGCATCATCGTGTAATACTTTCCCCCAACGGTTAAAGATTTTATATTCTAAAACGGTAACGGCACCAGAAATTACGGGACCGAAAGAATCGTTCACGCCGTCCGCATTCGGTGTAAAGGTATTTGGAATATCCCAAGAACCACATTCTTTGATCAAGATTTGATTGGTAGCCGTACAGCCGAGTGCACTTGTGACCGTTACACTGTAAGTTCCTGGTCGAGTTACCTCGATGGTACGAATGGTTTCTCCCGTAGACCACAAATAGCCTTCGTGATTCCCACCATCTAAGGTCAGTGCGTTCAAATCTTCACAAAGTTCGTTGCCATCCGGCGCAAAAATATCAACGGTCGGTGAACTCTGATTCACTAAACCTACCGAAGTCGTTCCCGTACAGCCATTCGCATCGGTTACGACAACACCGTAACTGATGGGAGCTAAATTTGTAATCAAATTTGCAGGATCTAGACTTGGACCATTATTCAAGCTTGCCGTATAGGGCGCTAAACCTCCGGTTACAGAAAGTTGTAAGGTTCCATTATTTTCTTCACAAGATGGATTCACAAGATCAACAACGGAGACGGTAGGACCTGGCGTAGTGCCAATCTCTACTTGAGCAACATCCGTACAACCGAAGTCGTCCGTAGCGGTTACGGTATGCGAACCCGCCGTTAACATCGTTGCCGTAGGAGTATTCTCTCCTGTATCCCATTCAAAAGTATAAGGCTCAAATCCATTACTCGCCGAAGCGGTGGCGGATCCTAAAACTGTTTCGCTGCAATTCGCTGGCGTAAGCGCCGTAGTACTCGCTGAGATTTCAGAAACTGCTACCGTAATATTTTCCGTCTGCGTACAAAATTGTGCCACCAAAATATCATCAATCGCAAAATCATTTCCTCGGATATTCGTCGAAGTATTGACAATACAAACCTCTGCCGTCGTCATCATCCCTGAGTTGAAAATCGAGCTGTACTGTACCCATTCGCAAGTATCCGAAAGCAAATTGTAGTTCATGCCTAACTCTGTATTGTTTACAACAAAAAGTAAAGAAGGCAAACTATCATTATCCATAGAATTTAACGCGGCTGAAATTTGATAGTCTTCCTCGGCCAGTACCGTTACCGTTTGACACCAAACGCGTTGTCTACGTTCGTTTGAACTATTGACAATTAACATATTACCAGATCCCGAAGTATTGTCCACACAAGATGGATAAGTCGTATTAGCAGCATTCGAGTTACTAACAACGCCGTACGTCCCTGGAAAAGTAAGTGGTCCAAAAATACCTCCAACGGTATCTCCTAGTAAATAATCATTGGTAAAGCTCGCATTTCCCATTTCAAAATCGCCATTTTCTACGACGTTCTCCCCCATTCTTGTCGCCCTTACGGTAAACGTAGTGGTTTGGTCAAGGACAGCCGTAGGATTCGCAATTTCTGAATCCGACACTAAGTTGGCTGGTGTCCATTGATAAGTATCTACATCATTCGCCGTAGCTAACAATTGCACTTGTTCGCCTGGGCAAATGGAGTCGCGATCAACATTTGTCGTTAATCCTAGATCTTCTAAAGTAATTTCTATACTAATATTAGCCATACAAGCATCACAATCTTCAATCATTGCCGTGTAAGTTCCAGAAGCTAGGTTGCTATTGTCTTCACTCATACTGGTATAACCATTTGGTCCTGTCCAATCGAAAGCATAGCAAGTATAATAAACAGTAAGTACAGGATGTTTCGTTGCGTCCGCAAATTCTCTGGAACGGTAAAAAAGTCGAGATGCCGTTGAGCTTAAGCGGAAAGAAATCATTCCATCATCCGTCAACTCCGTAGCAACTGCCTCTGCTAAATCGGCATTCGAAAAACCAATTAAAGTATCGGGAACGATGTTTCCATTTAATGGTAAGACAAAATTACCTACGGACGCGCCGCTTACTTCTTGATTTGCCCAAGTAATTGTCGTTTCGCCCCAAGTATCATCGTCTACTAAGTTGACGTTGACAAAACCCGTTCCTCCAAATTCACTACCATTAAAAGCATAAAGTTGTAAGCTGGCTCCAGTGATCGTTGCCCCCGGTGGAATGCTTGACAAATCAAATTTTAAAAATGTATTTGCAGCGGCAGACTGCAAGGCAACATTAGCACTCGTACTCAAAGCTTCATTCGTCCCAAAGTTATCCGTTGGCGTAAAATCATTGGTCAACGCATCGGCTAGTGGATTGATACGAATCGTTTTTTCTGCGCCACCACCTACCGAAGCAAAGATGGTTCCTCCACTAGGCGTATTACACAATTGTCCCGGTAAGACGTATGGAAGAAGTGGCTCTGAGGTAGAAAAAGGAACAGTAGTTTGAGCAGTACATCCGTAATCATCCGTTACCGTTACCGTATAATCGCCTACACACAAATCAGTTGCGGTAGAATTAGTAGTCATTGCCGGATCGTTCCAAATAAATTCGTAAATATTATCCACAAAACCACCATCCGCTACAACCGTTACCGACCCAGTACAATCTGGATTACAACCCACGTTCGTTCGATTAGAAACTTGTACAAATGGATTCGAAACCGTTACAATTACGGTATCTAAGGCACTACAAACAGTACGAAAGGAAACTTGATCCAAGGCAAAATTATTTCCTTCTGCCGCAGTGCTTTGACTTACGATACAAAGATCTGCCGTTGTACTCCCGTCGGAGTTCCAACGTTCGTAGTATTGTTGCCAATCGCAAGTTGCCTCCTCTAAAGTGAAGGCATCTCCTAACAAATTACCATTGATAGAAAATTGTAAAATCCCTGCGGTACTATCTGACACGTTTGCAGCCCAAGTAGAAAAAATATATTCTGTGTTCAAATCAACGCTAACCGTTTGGCACCAAACATTGACATTTGCCGTAGCGGCACCGTTCACAATGAGCTGTTGACTAGGGTTATTATTATGATCTAAACAATCCGCAAAATTGCTGTGTACTTCATTAGCGCTAGTGGCAACGATTTGGCTTCCATTTTCAAATAAAAGACCAAGCATATTCGTAGAGCTTCCTACGGGATAGTCGCTAGTAAAATCTACATTGCCCGCTTGAAAATTACCATTAAGGACTAGCTCTGGTCCATTGACCAAGGCTTCTACGATATAACTCGTCGTGGTATCCGGTGTAGCCGTTGGATTAGCTAAAGTAGAATCATTTAAAGAGATGCTCGGCGTCCAAGCATAAAATGCAGCTGCACTTCCGCTTAATGCTGTACTCGTACCGATACAAATCGTATCCGCTGCGGTGTCTGCCGTAACGGTAAAACCATCAGGAAAAACAAAGATCTCGGTGGTAGCTACGGTTGTACAACCATTGGAGTCTGTGACCGTGACTGTATGTGTCCCTGCCGTTAAATTATTTGCTTGTGGCGTCATCTCGTTATTATCCCATAAAAAAGAATAGGGAAATATGCCATCATAGCCCGTTACGGTGGCAACACCTATGGTATTAGAATCACAAGGATCGGAAAGCACTTCTATTTCTGCGAAAAGCGTGCTTTGTGGCACCAATTCTACCGAAGCTACTGCGGTACAACCAGCATCGTCCGTTGCGGTAACGGTATATATTCCTTTACACAATCCCGTCGCAGTAGCTGTAGTTTGCATCCCCGGATCACTCCACAAGTAAGTATAATCCGTCATTGCAAATCCGCCGGAGGCAATCACTTGCGCTTCTCCATCGCAGCTATCATCGCACAACGGTCCGATGAGCGTACCGACGTCGATTTTAATTCCGGAGACGAAAATAAATTTATTCTCTACTTCTATATCTAAAGGTGCCATGACAATATCATCAATGGCAAAATCATTTCCTCCCACAAAAGTATTTTGATTGGTAATGCAAATTTCGGCGGAAGTCGTGGTACCAGCGTTCCACGTTTCGGCAAATTGGCTCCAATCACAAGTATTGGCCAAGGCTGCAAATGGGCTACCTAACAAATTACCATTAATAGAGAATTGCAAAAGCGCCGGATTGGTATCTTCTACAGATTGTACCCAAGTAGAAAATTGATAGTCTGTATTAGGCGTCACCGTCACGGTTTGACACCAAATGGCTTGATTGGCAATTGTAGCACCGTTAACTACCATCATATTGCCCGTACCAGAAGTATGATCCACACAACTTGCGTAGTTATTGTGCACCAGATTAGGTCCCGTGGTAATCGCATAATCTCCTTCGTTGCTGAGCAAGCCAAAAGGTCCTGGCATAGTGGGGAAATTATAATCTGTGGTAAAATTAGCATTACCACTTTCAAAATCACCGTTGACAATCACGTTAGGTCCATTCGTGGTAATCGTAACGGATACATTGGTTGATTGATTGGGGAAAATAGTTGGATTAGTCGCATTGGGATCCGTAAATAAATTAGTTGGAGACCATTCCAAAAAAGCGCCCGGTGCTGCGTCGGTAGAAAGGGTTACGCCTTCTCCTGGGCAGATGGTATCTTGAGAAGCAGTAATATCGAGGAGGTCAATGCTGTTATCCAGATCCCCATTGGTCGTTTTTCCAAAGGAAAGATTCGTTAGACCGATTAGGAATATACACAGGATCACTTTTTTCATAAAATTTAAATTTTGGTACATAAGATTCGAACAATTTGACTAGGCAATAGTTGAAGTTATTTTAATATTATTTTGCACGAAGGTAGATTTTTGGCGATCCTCCTATCGTGAAAGTATAAACAATGTTGACTATTTACCTAAGCTATGCTAGTGATTTAACAATTAAACGTACAGAAAGTCCTTTTTTTGCCACTTTTGCCGTTTTATTTATCCGAATGGATAGCATTTTTTTAAAATAATAGTGCTTCTTTAGAAATTTCAAGAAAATTCGTACAGTAGCTGAGTAAATTACTACTTTTCATTATACAATGGTGATCTCACACAAAAAAACCTTGTCAGTAAACAGACAAGGTTTCATTTTTTTATTGGTGATTGGATTTATCCCATTACTTTTTTCTATTTACCAACGAATTAGCGAAGAGGCCCAAGTGAAACCACTACCAAAAGCAGCGAGACAAACTAAATCGCCCTCTTTTACTTTTCCGGCTTCCCAAGCTTCACAAAGAGCGATGGGAATGGAAGCAGCCGTTGTATTGCCATACTTTTGAATATTATTCCAAACCTTTTCGTCGGGCAAGCCCAATTGTCGTTGCACGAGTTGGCTAATGCGCAAGTTTGCTTGGTGCGGAACGAACATATCGAGATCGGAAGCTTTGTATCCATTTTGAGCTAAAGCTTCGTTGATTACTTCTGGAAATTTGGTGACCGCAAGTTTAAAGACCGCTTGTCCTTCCATGTTGGGATAATAATCTCCATCTTCATACATTTTATCGGTGAAAAAGATGCCACCAAATTCTTGCTCCGGATAACCATACTTCTCTGTTCCCAAATGCACTCCCCCGTGACTTCCGGGATTGATGTAAGCCAATTTTTCCGCGTATTCCCCGTCTGCGTGTAAATGCGTTGAAAGAATTCCTTTATTTTTTTCTGCTGTCGGTTGAATCACTACCGCACCGGCACCATCCCCAAAGATGACTGATACATTTCTACCACGCGTCGTAAAATCTAAGCCACAAGAGTGAAATTCTGCGCCGACCAGTAATACATTTTTATACATACCTGTCTTAACGAATTGATCCGCGATGGATAAACCGTAAATAAAACCACTACATTGGTTACGAATATCTAACGCACCGATGCCATTCATGCCCAAAGCGCGCTGCAATAAAACACCACTTCCTGGAAAGTAATAATCAGGGCTGAGGGTGGCAAAGATGATAAAGTCTACCTCTTTCGGTGTAATTCCTGCTCGTTCAATGGCAATTTCGGCTGCTTTAGCTCCCATCGTGGAAGTCGTTTCTTTATGTTTCTCCGCATATCTCCGCTCTACGATCCCCGTACGTTCTTGAATCCATTCGTCGGAAGTATCCATGATTTTTGCTAAATCATGATTGGTCACTACTTTTTCTGGGACATAAAAGCCGATACCCGCAATTTTTGACTGTAGCATAATTTTTTCATTTGTATTTTAAAAATCGAGCACACGAAATTAGGGATTTCATCAATGAATGACGATGCTTTAGTTTTTTGGCTAAAACCTTAAGCTCCCGTGCACTAGTTATGGTTTCAAAGTTAGGGGACATTCCAAACAGAAATGGTAACATCCTTCTAAATACTAGATATTATTCGAAAAGAGAATCTAAAACTATAACTAACTAATTATCAATACTCATTTTTCTGTAAAAAGAACTTTCGAATAAAGTCTACTGTGTACTAAATGATCGATGAAGTTGTTTCATTCCGTAACAACAATCATTAGAATCGCCCCAAAATCGAAATTTTACTGAGAAATACAAAACATTACCCCGCTTAAATACAGAAGTTATTTTAAAATTAAATTTCTTTTAAGTACTAAGACAAAATTACTTTGCCATTAAATGGTATTAGATTTTGATCAGCATCGAGGCACGAAAACCGCCCTAAGCCATTGCTTAGGAAGGCTTTGAGTAACGAAGAGACTGGTCGAAAGGTTAATAAGTGATTTAATTTGTAAACCTACTTAAGTAGGTTTACCTAATAAATTCACTAATTTATGACGAGTAAATTTTATTTCACTCTTCGTTAAAAAGCCTTGAAAACCAATAGGTTTCCTGCATTTTTCGCCTCGATTGAAGCAAAATTTTCTTCCGTCAAAATCACCAATCTATTTGGTAAACCTACTTATTGCCTTCCAACCCCAAGATTAAAGTTTTGCAAG
>CALFBG010000128.1 GCA_937951685.1 uncultured Saprospiraceae bacterium
CAGCAAGCCTACTTAAACTGGATTTACGAAGCTAAAACAGAAGAAGAGAAAGCACAGCGTATTTTAAAAATGATGACGCGTTTACAACGGAATTTACGCTGCTACGATCGAGAAAAATAATTTAATTCGCTAATCCCTCAACTCCAATGGAAGAAAAAATACTTACGCTCCATCCACAAGGCAAAAAAGGAGTCAACATTGCCAAGAAGAAATATGACCAAATAGCCAACGCGATGCTTAGCTTAGTCAAAAAACACCAACCCATCCCCTATCAATTACTCAACGATTTATTGATCGAACAACTACAAGACGAATTTGACGGAAGTATCCCTTGGTACGTCGTTACGGTCAAATTAGATTTGGAAGCTCGAGGGGTTTTAGAACGCGTTCCCAAAACGAGTCCACACCAAGTCCGCTTAACAAAATAATTTCTCTTCATTCCCGATTCCGTACGCGCCAAGTTTTTATCTTTGCGTTTTTCTAAACAACAAGATAAGATTTAGATATGCAATCAATTGGTGTTTATTGTGGTTCCCGTGCCGGAGAAAATCCTGTTTACGCAGCCGCAGCCAAAACCCTAGGAACCCTCCTCGCTCAAAAGAAAATCACACTCGTTTACGGAGGCGGAAACGTTGGATTAATGGGCTGCATTGCCGATGCGGTGCTCCAACATCAAGGAAAGGCAATCGGCGTTATTCCTAAATTTTTGCAGGAAAGAGAGGTAGCACACGGAAGTTTAGATGAGTTGATCGTCTACGAAACCATGCACGAAAGGAAATTACGCATGTTCGAGTTAAGTGAAGGTTTCCTAGCACTGCCCGGCGGTTTTGGAACGATGGACGAATTATTTGAAATCTTAACCTGGGGACAACTCTCTTTACATCAACATCCCATCGCGCTTTTAAACGTAAATGGCTATTATGATCATTTTTTAAGCTTGTTGGATCAAATGGTGCAAGAAAAATTTGTCAGCCCAAGCAATCGGGCGATGTTGATTGTCGATACGGATCCCTTAACTATTTTAGACAAAATGCAAGAATACAAAGCGGCACAAACGCAAAAATGGCTTACACCTTAGCAGCAGTACTACTTTGTTTTGCCAGCATTGGCTAGAAATGCAGGACATCTTTAAAGTATTGAAAAAGTTCCTTCACGATAGATTCGTCGCCTACCTTTTGATCGTAGACTACACTCGACGCGCCGTAGAAAGATTCACGTTTTGCTAGATGACCTGTGATG
This sequence comes from uncultured Saprospiraceae bacterium, assembly GCA_937951685.1. Lineage (GTDB taxonomy): Bacteria > Bacteroidota > Bacteroidia > Chitinophagales > Saprospiraceae > CALFBG01. The sequence goes on from CALFBG010000128.1 coordinate 1,240, forward strand.
AATGCCGTAATTTCTTCTTCGGTTTTATTGGCGAGAATGGGTCGGTGGTCAATTTCCATAATGAGGCGATTCACGAGCAATGCAACGGGCGTTTTCAGGTAAACCGTCAAACCGTTGGTGTTCATCCACTCCATATTTTTGAAAAAACAGGGTGTTCCGCCTCCAGTTGCGATGATTGCCCGATCGAATTGCCGCATCCGCTTCAGGTAAAGTCGTTCTAGCCGACGAAATTGCTTACCATTATCCTTTGCCCAAATTTGAGAAATACTTTCCCCTTCGTTCGCTTCGATGTAATCATCCAAGTCGATGAATTGGGCTTGAGTAGCCATCGCAAGTCGCTTTCCGACGTAAGATTTCCCACTTCCCATGTACCCAACTAGAAAAATATTCATCAATTTAGTTTAAATGAAGTTGTATCATAAAGTAAAATCAAACCACTCTATTGGTAAGATAGCAGTCACTTGCCACTTTGCTAAGCGGCTGTAAAAATAGTCAAGTAGAGCTTTATATAAAGCATATCGGGAAAAAAATATTTTTTAGTGCTAAAGAATTCCCGTTTTTGACGGGTAATAAGCGCTTCCTAACGAGCAAACTGGATCAATTCGTCGAAGGAAGTCATTTCAACGAATTAGTTATTTCGCTTTTTTTCTAAAAAGCAGTACATTTACCCCGATTTGAAAAAAGCTAGAAAGAAGTTTAGCGTTAAGGTCTTTTCAAAACAAGTTTTTCGATTAAACATACAAAATACAGCGGCAGATGAGAATTATTTTATTGGGCATGCTAGTCTTAGTGCTCGCTACGGCTTGCCAAGAGGAATCGCTAAATAGTGGTAAGTCTATTCAAGAAATAAAAGCGGGTAATCAAAACAAGTTTTCAGAGATTATTAGAAATCCAGTGAACGTCGATGGTTCGCAAGATACCATTAACGTCGCTAAAATGGAGTTTGAAAATCGCTACCATAACTTTGATACTGTGAACGAAGGAGATAAGGTTCGCCACGTTTTTAAGTTTACGAATACAGGAAAAGTTTCTTTGCTAATTGCTGACGCACGCTCTACTTGCGGTTGTACAGTACCGAGCTATCCCAAAACGCCCATTGCTCCGGGAGATTCCGGAGAGATCAAAGTCGTTTTTGATACAAAGACCAAGGCTGGTCCACAAAGCAAGCCGGTTAGCATTACGGCAAATACTTATCCTAAGATTACCACCATTTATATGAATGGTACCGTAGAAAACACACAAAATTAATACAAATAACGCGTCAGAAGTCTGTGCCAGTTTGCTGGTGGCAATCTTCTCACAACTCTAAAAAATTATCATGACAAACGTTGCATTTATTTTTTTACAAACCGGTGCGGATCCCGCTAGTCTTTTAGCCAATTTTGGTCCGTTAATCCTAATTTTCTTGGTATTCTGGTACTTTTTTATTCGCCCACAAGGTAAAAAACAAAAGGAGCAAGAAATTTTTTCCAACGAAATTGAAAAAGGCGACGAGGTCGTAACCTCTAGTGGAATACTTGGAAAAGTCAATAAAATTGAGGGAAATATTATTACCCTCGAAGTAGGAAATAAAACGTACATCCGCTTTACCCGTAATGCAATTTCAAAAGAATTGACGGACGCGGTAATAGCTTCTATGACAGAGAAAACGGAAGATGACAAAGAATGATCTTTTTTCATTTTTTAAAACGGATAGAGCGATATTGATTCTAAGCATTGGTATAGCTTTCTTTTTTTGGATGCTGGTGAAAATGTCTCACCAGTATCGCACCATTCAGACAATTCCTATTCAATATAATATTCCATTGGGGAAATCGTTTTTGGTTACGCCACCCCAGCAAATTAATGTTACCTTTTACGGAAAAGGTTGGGATTTACTTGCTAATTTTTTTTATACCTCAAAGAATTTTTTATTAATCAATTTATCCGAATCGCCCGAGCAAAATATCAGTCGGGGCGAACTCAAGGATAAGATTAAGCGACTAACTCCTTCGCTACAAGTTGAAGATCTCGATCAAAATGGCTTAGCAGTCGTTTTGGAAGACCTTACCTTGAAAAAGGTTCCCGTCGTATTACATCATCAATTGGCTTTTGAAGTTCCTTTTCAACTCAAAGATAGCCTCTTGATACAACCCGATAGTGTTCTCATTGAAGGACCAAGCTCCTTGATTGATTCCGTTTACGAATGGCATACGGTCGTATTGGCTAAAAATGATATCAAAGCTAATTTTCGCGCCGCAGTAGCCTTAATTCCTTCGAGTAATCCGCAGTTGAAATTAGAAGCGAAAGCAATCTTCGTCGACGCCGTAGTAGAGCAGTTCACCAAAAAATCTATCTTCTTACCCGTGCAAGTCAAAAATGCACCGGATAGTTTGAAGCGTATTTATCCCGAGAAAGTTAAGTTGAGTTGTGTGGTTGGATTGAGTCGCTACCAAGATTTGAGTAGCGAAGATTTTGAATTGAGCGTGGATTTATCGAACGTAGCACCGAATACAGGTAATAATACCGCTGCCATTAGTGTCACTAAGCAACCCGCTTATGTGCAGGGAATTAATTTCTCTCCGAAGTCCGTCGTTTTCTATTTTGGTGAAACCGAATAAAGCTACTGCTACTTTTGCATACTTAGCGCAACAAATTGATGTTCCCTTTCTTAAAAAATTCTATTCCATCAAAACATTTAACCGTTAGGTAAAAGCCATAAACGTCCGGCGTGAGTGCTTCTCCTTTGTACGTTCCATCCCAGCCTTTATCCTTACTATCGCTTTCAAATACTTTTTCTCCCCAACGGTTATAAATCGCAAGATTCATTACATCAATATTATTGCCATTGACAAATAGCACGTCGTTTTGACCATCGCCATTTGGTGTAAAAGCATTCGGGATAAAGATGAAGGGATCGTCGCATTTGGGATTTAAAACGACAACGAACAAGCTTGCTTGGTTACTACAGCCTTGTGCCGTTTCGATGTATAAGTTATATAAAGTAGAAACTTCAGGGGTTGCCACGGGTGTTGAAATCGTAGGATCATCTAAGCTTGCGGATGGCGACCAACTATAATTATAGCTTGGATCGACCGTCGAACTCAACTGGCTGGATTGGCCAATAATAATCGTATCCGGATCAGCATCTACAGTCAATGGCGGTACGTAATTAAAGACGTTTGCCATAACGGTGTCTCTTAATTGACAACCAAATTGGTTGGTCACAAACAAATAATACTCGGTAGAAAGACCTGGACTGATCAGCGGCATACTCGTATTTCCTCCCGCAATAATTGCATCGCCGGGTGTCCAAAAATACGTTAAATCATCCTCAGGGTTTAGGTTCGTAGCATTCAGCGTCAAGCTATCCCCAATACAAACCGTCACCACCGCTTCCAGTGCTAGATCAATCGCACTGCTGTACACGATAACACTATCCGTCTTTTGACAGCCAAAGTCGTCCGTAACCCGTACATGATAAATACTCGGTCGGTCAGGCATAACCACTACAGAATCCTCCATGCTGAA
>CALFBG010000129.1 GCA_937951685.1 uncultured Saprospiraceae bacterium
GTATTGAGGCACGAAAACCACCCTAAGCCTTTGCTTAGGAAGGCTTTGAGTAACGAAAAGACTGCTCAAAAGATGATGCAAGTTAATAAGTAAAATAATTTGTCTTGGTACTTAAGTAAGTTTACCTACTTATTTAAAAAAATAACTATATTTAAACTCTAATCAAGCAAAGAAGTTGTTTAAAAACGAGCGTAAAGTTTAAGCCAAATGAAAAACATTTTTGACCTGCAAGTTACTAACGAAATTATTGATCGAATTAATCAATTGCGTCCCGATAGTTCGCGGGTTTGGGGAAGCATGAGCGTTGCACAAATGTTAGCGCATTGTAACGTTACGTACGAAATGTTGTACGAAAAGAAGCATCCCAAACCGGGAGCAATTCAAAAATTCTTTCTTAAACTATTCGTAAAATCCGTCGTCGTAAATGACAAGCCTTACAAAAAAAATGGCCGAACGGCACCACAATTTCTAGTCTCCGACGACAAAGATTTTGACACAGAGAAAACGCGCTTAGTGAATTACATCAAACGAACGCAAGAGTTTGGAGACTCTCATTTTGACAATCGAGCATCTCATTCTTTTGGTAAATTGACGAAAAAAGAATGGAGTAATATGTTTTATAAACATTTGGATCACCATTTAAATCAGTTTGGTGTTTAATACAGGGTGTATTTAATACTGAAGTTGTTTAAAAACTCCAAAAATGTTTACGAATTGATTTTTTTGGACTTAGCTAAACTAATTTGTGCGTACTCTAATGCTTTTTGGGCTTGCACAAGGTGTCGCTGATTATGATAAATAACCACGCGGAAAGTATCTCCTAAACGAAGTTGAATCCACTTGGTAAGACTAATCGCCGTTTTTGTTTTTGTCAAATTTACCCGACGAGCCAGCTGCAGCAAGTCTAGCATTTCTTTTTGCTGTTCAACAAATGTAGAGAGTACTGACTTGTCTAACTTACTACCCGCAGGATTCATGCTGGTAAAAGTTTTCATCTTATTCAGTTTTGCTTTGGGCAACATCGAATTAGCGAAATAATTTCCCAACCAACCACTTTTAAAAATTTGTTCCTCCGAATAAACCTGCGCCTTTTGGATTCGTTGCTTGATTTCTGGTAGGTAAAATATGCCGTAATAATTAAGGTGCTCAATGCATTCTAAAATACTCCAAGTTGTAGCGTCAGCTTTGAGGTTGAGCACACTTTCTTCCAAAGCCAATAGCGGCATGGTATCATTTAAAACTTGCTTCGTGCGTTGAATTAAATCTTCGATTAAAACTGCGTTGGTACTTTTCATCCGTTATTTGATTTGAAACTTTAAAGTAATTAATTGGCTGCGAATAATTTGATTTGCTATGCGCTTAATACTTACAAAGTTCAAAAAATTATTTTTCTTAAAACTTGATTGAAATCAAGATTTTTTCAAACGGGATAAAGTTTCGGGTGTCATTCTTAGGTAAGAGGCGATATATTTGTTGGGGACTTCTTGAAATAATTGAGGGCTACGTTGCAAAACGCGACGATAGCGCGTAGCCGGAGAACTCGTCAATAAATCTTTTTCTCGTTCTATTTGTTGGTAAATCAACTGCTCCATAATCTTTTGCCAAAGGACTAAATGACTTGGATCTTGAGCGAGAAAATCCATAAACCCTGCTTTCGTAACAACTTGTAGCGTACACTTCTTTAGTACCTGAATGTAAAGTTCAGAGGCTTGTTCTGAGATAAAAGAGTCGAGTGCGGCGATAAAATTATGCGTATAGCCTAAGCGCAGCGTTTGGTCTTCATATTCATCTTCAAAAAAGATCCGAACACTTCCACTGCGAATAAAATACAGATTCGTATCAATACTTCCTTTCACTTTCAAAAACTGATTTCGCGCCAAGCAGATTTCTTTTTGCCAAACTTGAGCCGCGTCTAATTTCGTTTTTAAAGCTTCGATAATATTCATATGTTTAGATTTCGTACTTGAGCTAAAACGCATACCTGAGGTGCGCACTCACACAAAATAAGCATAAATTACTATTCACAAAAACCTTACGTGGCTGGAAACTAGAACTTAGCAAAGTTGTTTTGCTTTCTCCATTTTTTTTTGCTTCTTTGAATGCTTAGAAATCCTACTGATCCGTACTCAAACAAAAGCAAGTACTTTTGGACTTACTAAATTATTTCGCTCATGAAACTTACAAAGTACTTATTTCAAGCTAGTCTGCTCTTAGTCTTATTTTGTCATTGCACCAATACCAAAAAAATGAGTTACACCTACATCGACGGGAATAATAATAGTTATCGGATTCACAACCAGCAACTCCGCTATACTCCCATGACGAAAGCCTTAAGCTCTAGCGGAGATTATAGCGGAGGGACGCCACAAACGGTTGAGTTGACAAAAGAACAAGTTCTAGCAATCGAAACTTTGATCACCGCTGCGTTTGCGCAAACGAAAATTCACATCAAGCAGCGGAACATGGGTTCTGCGTCCATTAGTCGATTTACGAATAAAGGCTCGGAGCGAATTATGATTCGTGCGTTTTGTGCCGAACAACGCGCGATTGATGACTATTTAAAAAAGCTACTAAACTAAACATTAATACAAAGCGACTGCCAACTTGAATATTTCGTCTAAGGTTTCCAAGGGTAAATCTGCTTCGGCGTTGAGCGTCATAATTTTCATTTTATTGCGCTTCCCTAAATCTAGTTTGGGATGTTCAATCTCAATTCCTTTGTAAATTCCCAAGTAAGGTGCGTAGGTTTTTTTATCGATCCAGAGATAACAAAATAATTTTCCTTTGAACTTAAACATCGGCATGCCGTGGGTCCAAGTTTCCGTCATTTCGTCATCATATTGTAGAATATAATCGCGCATCGCCAGCAAACAAGCTTGCGCGGGTTCTTCCTTCGAAAGGTAAAAGGCTTGTAATTCGTTGATCATAATTTTTGAGTTTGAGTAATTCGCAGCAATCAGAAATAGCATGAACGGAATGATTAGACAATGCTTAAAAAACTATCGCACGCCAATAAAGATGTCAACCACCGCATCCGCAGGATTCTGAGCTTTTTCACCGTATACTTCAAAGTCTGAGCAAAAAGTCCGATCTAAATCCGCATCCCAAATTTCTACCCATTTGTTCCAAACGGCGCCTTCCATCAAATTACCTTCCGCCGTGTAAGGAAGATACGTTCCTGCTTCGATAACCAAACTTTCCATCTCTGCGGGAAGTTCCGTGATTTGATCTACTTTACATCCCAAAAAAGTCGTATATGGCAGCGTATGATCTCCTTCGTACTTCGTATAAACACAATAAATATCGTTGCTCAGTTTGTTTGGAATTTTATCTACGGACTGATTCATCATGAACTTTTCCCAAAGCGCAGGAATATCTTTCGCGGATTGCTGATTAGCATTTGTTGTTCGGACGGTCATGCCGATTAGTTGAAAACTAGGAATGGTAACTTTATTCATCTTATTAATTTTTAGTAATTATTTAATAACAAGTACAAAGTTAGCGCAAGGAGTGACAGCCTTATGTCAAGGGTCATTTTATAATTTACTTTTTTTAATTTTATCTTCAAAATATTCCGCAAGGTCAAAGTCTTGGCCAGAAAACTGTTCCGTCAAAGCACTAATTTTTTGGATTTGATCCAAGCGAAACTCACGAAAATCATTTTTCAACCGACACCAAGCAATTAAAATCCAATTTCCTTGAGTATGATATAAAGCCTTTGCCTCAATTACGCGCTGCGTAAGCGCCTGATTATACAAAGCTTTGTATTGAATTTCCAATAAAGTAAAATTGGTAATTGCCAGTTGCACCGTCGCGAGGTAATCACTCGTGATTTGTCGTTGATAGTTTTGCACAAAAAATACGCGTTGCTCCAACAGATTTATCTTTTCTTTATTACGGTATTGCAATACGGATTTGATCTTGTCGATCGCCGCCCGATGATCTTTGATCAGCGAACTATCTTTATTCTGCGCAATTAGTTGTTCTGCCGTGACCAAAGCATTTGCCTCGGCTTCCGTAAACATCACTGGCGGCAACATATATCCTTCCAGCAAGCGGTATCCTTTTCCCTCTTCTACGTAAATCGGAACGCCCGCCATCTCTAAGGCTTTTATATCTCGATAAGCAGTACGAGTACTAATTTCAAATTTATCGGCAATCGCTTGTGCGGTTAATATTTTTTTGGTTTGAAACAAAATTAGAATCGCCGCTAATCTAGAGAGCCGAGGAATTTCATTTTTTTCTTTCATTATAAGTAAATAGAAAGGTTTTTATCAATTGTAACCATAAGTATTAATGCTAAGATAAGTAAGTACAGGAAGAAACCTTAGCTAAAACTTAAAAGGAAATTTTTTAATAAATAAAGCTTATTCTTTTGTACTAAATAAATATTTGAAAAGTTGCGCTTACGGCTCCAATAATCCATACCGGGACAGCTTTTGAAAGCTCCTATGGATTAGCGTCACTTAGATTTTAAAAAAAACATAACTAAGTGTATACATTTTTGTAAAATCAGTCTTTTTTTTATAATATTACGCTGATTAAAACAAAACAAAAAATGAAAACAAAGCTATTCTACACGATACTTCTCTGTATCTTCTTGGGAAGCAATGTAGGTGCCCAAAAACAGGGGAAAGTTCGATTTTATACCTCGCCGCCGATTGGCAAAACCATCATTAAAATTGGAGATTCTTTAATCATTAAAGATCAAAGTCAGCGCATTGTGCAGTTGGACGAAGGTGTCCACCGCGTACAATTTTGGGCAAGTGATTATAATTATACCGATACCATTGTCACCATCATTGCCGATTCTACCATTAAATACAAAAAACTATTATACTTCAGTGAAGCATTCAAAACACAAAGAGCGGCACTCAACCGCTACAGTCGAGCTCGTCTGGTGTATCGGCTGCCTGACTATGGCGCCATTGCCTTTGCTGCCACGGGGATAGGTATATATGGTCTCACGCTTAATTATAAGAGTCGCTATAACAAGTTAGATGAACAATATCAGAAATCCGTTAGTCAAAGTGAAATTCTTCAACTCAACAAAGACTTGGATGATTTAAAGTCGCAAACGATTAAACGCAGGAATATTTCCTACGCGCTATTTGGCACCGCAGCGCTATTAAAAACCTATGGTTATTTTATGCGGAAAAAATTTAAACGCAAATACCCCAACCGACCGCAGTATCGCCCCCCAACTCCTCCTTTCGACCTAGGTTTTAAAGACATTGATGGTGTAAATAATTTAGCTTTAACAATCAAATTCTAATGAAAAAAATATTACTATTCTCCCTCGTCCTTTTACTGGCTGCTTGTCATCAAAACATTGAAGAGCTTGAACTCACGGGTAATCCTTATGATAAAAATACGCCCATAAATGTAATTGAAGTGCTCGACACTAAAGCGAGTAGCTTTGGTTCGGACTGTATCGTCATACTTGACTTCACCTTTATTCCTAGCGTACATCGACAACTTATTAACATCACAAATAGTCACGATTTAATGTCACTCTACTTTAGGGAAAAAATTACCGCGAATGGCACGACGACTTATTCTCAAATTAACATTTTGGATGAAAATAATACATTTATCAGTTTTTCAAAAGTAGCGGTCTATAGTCCGGGTATTTCCAAATTTGAGGAAGTAGAGATTGGGCAAAAACTTCGTATGCAAGTCACTAGCACCAATAGCAATAAAGCAGAAATTGAAGCGGTCATCGTTTATCGAGATCGACCTAAAGCGAATCAGTTTCACCGAGAAGACATCGTTAAGCAAACGATTGTAGTACCTTGTTCATAAATTATAAATGAGTTACTCAAGTTTCTATTCCCCTTCTAATCGATCCTATCGATTCATTTTGAAGTACTTTCTACACTACAACATTGGCTCGCCAGCCACCACACCTATACAAAAGAACTACCCTGTCACTCCCTAGGCTTTTTTTACACTTTTTCTCTTTGTTTGGCAAATTGTTTGTTTAGCTCAAATAGACAACTAGGCAATAAATCATATTTTATTAGCAAACGTATTACAACAGAACGTGATCATCAAATAATATTTACTACCGATGTGATTTAATTTGTCTTAGTACTTAGGTAAAAACGAACTTTTTATATTGTCCTCCCCCCTAAGAAGAGACCAAAGGTATCCGTACGATATTTTAGTCTTCAACAAAAAATAATTGTATTCCACCTTAATTCTTCTAAGCCCACACCCCAATGCTACTTATGGATTTATTTCATTGAAGATGAATATTGCTCAATATTCTATTGGTAGCGTGTAATAAGTAGTTTCACCAAATAGATTGGTGATTTTGACGGAAGAAAATTTTGCTTCAATCGAGGCGAAAAATGCAGGAAACCTAATGGTTTTCAAGGCTTTTTAACGAAGCGTGAAATAAAGTTTACTCGTCATAAGTTAGTACATTTCGTACCTAACGCTATTGCTTTATATTTTCTAACGATAAAGCTTTACCTTATCGCTATGCGTTACCCTAGGCTTTATTTAAAATTGATGAAAAATGAAAAAGAACATTTTTATGCTCGTCGCAGTATTGCTCACCACGGTAT